>JAISNW010000085.1 GCA_031276055.1 Deferribacteraceae bacterium
GTTGACTAACTTTACAGAACAACAGAAACGCTTAGATGCCTATCGCACCGAAGTTGAGCGATACGAACGGTTTAGAGGTAGTTACAGTGAAGAAGGTTTTCAAAGAGTGCAGGGAAACCTCCTTAAGCGTCGGGACTTAACAGAGGAACAAGTAACTGCGCTTGATATAGTGCCTACTGAGTTCGAAAACGCTTTTAGCAACGCACAAAAAAACGGCTTACTTGAAATGTCAAATCCTGAATTTTTTGATTTTGCAAAGGCATATAAAGAACACGGAAGCAAATTATTTGAAAATGACCTGCTTTCCGCACAATATGGGAAACTTATTAATGTTTTGATGAGTGATGATAAAGCAAGAATGGTAATACAACTCATTATGAAACAGGAAAGCTCTAATGATGTAATCAAGAACAAAGAGTTTGAAATAAAGGTAGGAGCGGCTGACAGGGCGCGGGTAACCACAATCCGCGGGGAGAATATCCGTAGCTTTACAAGGAATGTGTGATGCCCACCTATATAGATAACCATGTAAGTGAAGTTTACAATTATGCCCGTTTAGAGCATGACGGGGGTTATAATGTGGAGTTCCGCTTTCAGAGCATTGAGGACACCCTTGCCCGCTCTGTGGTGCAATATGAAGCCCCCTATGCGGATGGGGCTTTTTCTGATGATCTAGGTGCATCGCCCAGGCGCATACGCTTTCAAGCGGTCTTTCGGGGGGATGAATACGCTAATCACACCGCCTTTTTAGATGAGGTAACCACATACAAGTTGTTATGGAGCCTCACCCACCCCGCCTATTTGGGCGTGATCAAAGGGCGGATAATTTCGGCGGCGGTGTCGCATAATAAGAGCGTCCGCCACTGCCTTATAAGCATCGAGTTCGTGGAAACCACCGATAAGGGGGTAACTACCCTCTTTATCTCCTCAGCCACCATAACACAGCTTGGAAGTAAGGTTCTAAGCGAGGTGGCTTACAATATAGTTAAGATTACCGAAGACGATGACCCTGCCGCCCCTACATGGACTGCTGACTTGCAAGCCAAAGTTGCGCTATTAAAAGGTTACGCATCCTCTATATCCACGCCGGTTAACTCGGTGGCGGGAACTATCCGCATTGTTTCAGGTGTGCCGGGGGAGCTTGCCGGGGCGTGCCTTGAGGTAATGGAGGCGGGGGTAGCGGTGGTGGACACTGTAACAAGCCTGCCTGAAGTTATGACAACCCTTGCCTTTAATATCGCCAAAGGCGCAGATTATATCAACACCGTTATCAACGCTCCCTTTGAGCTTGCCGAAAACTTTAAGAACAATCTGCAAGCCGCCGCTGTTGCGCTTTCAGGCATCTATCTCGGGCGGAAACTGAAGGATGAGGAAGAAAAGCGCACCGCCAGTTTAACGGCGGAACAGGCGGAAACCTTTGATGATCTGGGAAGATATACCCCCCAACGCACCTTTGACGGAAAGACTGAAAGCGACGCAGCTTTCGCGGGTTCCGAAGAACTTAATGACGTTATGATTAGCTATGCGGATATGACAGCTGCGGCGATAAAGTTAATGCGGGCGCAAAATGAACCGGAGATTGTTAGGCTGTTAGAAGCCCAAATGCGCACTATAAACAATTATATAATAGAGATGATAGAGGTTACAGGGAATATAAGGGATGTAGAGCTCCCCATAGGGATGCCGATCTTTTTGCTCTTAAACCGCGAGGGCTTGCCCTATAAGGCATGCCGCAGAGTAGCGGCGCTGAATAAGATAGTAAATCCGATATTTTATTCGGGTAAGGTGCGGATTTATGAAAGGTAAAATAAAACTGAAACCTTGCCCGTTTTGCGGGGAAATACCTATTTTAAGAACAGGCGAAAAATATCCTTTAACAATGGTTCAATGCTGTTTTTGCGGCGCTATAACTTCTTTTTCGGGGGTATCGGAAAACAATAAGGCGATAGACGATGTAATAATGCTCTATAACATGAGAGCCAGTGAGACAGGGAAACAATGAACTCCGACCTTGAACTTAGGGTTACAAGTCTTGCGGATGGGCAGGCTTACTCTGTGAAAAAGTTCGTAGATTACGAGACAGACTGCTCACTTTTCACCTGCGATACCGCCTTTGCCATAAACCTCATCCCCGATAAAGAGACCCAATTTGCGCCGGGAGATTTGGCGGAGCTATTTATTGTGGGCAAAAAGGCGGCAAGCGGGCGGATAGAAAGGGTTGTGCGGAAGTATGATAAGCGCTCGCGGGGTTACGCTGTATACGGCAGGAGTTCCGCCGCTATCTTGATAGATAACGCCGTGCGCCCAGAGATGTGTAAAGTGCATGAGAATATAAAGATGTCAGAGATAATGCAAAAGCTCTTAAATGACATAGAGGCGGCGTTCCGCCCGCAATTATTCATTGTAGGTTCGGATTTCGGCTATATAAGAGTTGAGATAACCCCTGGTGAAACATATTGGGAAGTTTTAAGCCGCATTGCCACCGCAAGGGGGCAGTATCTTGCGGCTTTGGCGGAGGGTGATATAGAGGTGCGGGATACCTTAAAAATGCAGGATGAACGGGAGTTTTTACTTCAATCGGGGGTCAATATCCTTTCTGCGGAGGTCTCTTACGATGAAACAAAGCGGTATATGCACTATATAGCTGACAATCAAGATGCCAAAAGCACAATTAAAACCGTGATAACCGATGAGGGAGCGGTATTTCCCCGCTCTACCACTATTAACCCCGAGCAGGATATTAATGACGAGGAAAAATTAAAGGCATACGGCGAACTTCACAAAATCAAGCAGATAAAAGAGAGTATGCAATATCGCTACACTGTGGCGGGGCATGACCAAGACGGCAATATCTGGGGCGTGGGGGCTGTCGCAAAGCTGAAGGATGATATTTTGGGGATTATGGGGGAATACCTAATCACCGGCACCCGCTTTACCCTCTCAAAACAAGAGGGGCAGCGGACAGTTTTAACTTTAAGCCCCCTTATATAATAAGGATAAAAGATGCTTTTGATCATTGAAAACGCTGTCAAAGAATTTTTGAAAGGCTCCGGACTTCCGGCGTTAGAGGATGTGAAAGAGTATAGGCATATAGACATATCCAGTAGGCAGCGTTGGACGCGGGGGACTGTGGTGGATGTGGTTGTAACTGGCGGAAACCACACCCCATATAATAATGAGATAAGACAGAACCTTAATGTTTCGGTGGTGGTTGTAACGGAAGCACCCCGCTCCGCCGATGAACGGAATAAACGGCTATACCCAGTTTTACAAGGCATTTTACACCTCTTATCAGGTGAGGACTTGGAGCTTGATATAGCGCCCTTAATCCCCGGTGCCTTTAGAGATATATCCTTTGACGATCTAACCTCCATAGGCGCTATAGCATGGCAGATAGATTTTACCACAGATTATACTTTGGAAACTGTTTCCAAAGAGGATGCCGAAGAGATGATTGAACTTGGCGTTTCTTACAGTTTCGGCGGTTCGGATACGATAAGAGAAAGTTCAGATATCTATAAGGTTAAAGACATTTACACTGTTGAGGATTTATATGTATAGACGGAGGGTTAAAGATGCCCGCAAAAAACTATGACACCCTATTAAGTGAGGTTTTAACCGATATAGCAAACACTCCGGTTCAGCTTGCCGATGGGAGCTATACCTCCCCCAGCACGGATAAGGGGAGCATGTATTATGTTCTCGCGGCATCATTAGCGGGCTGTGTTTGGGGGATATATCAAGAGCGGGAGTGGTTACTGAAACAGATGTTCGCTGTTTCCGCCGATACCGAGAATTTGGAGCGGCATGCCCTAAATATAGGTTTAACCCGCAAGCCGGGGGAAACGGACAGAGAGCTCTTAAACCGTTACCTTATTAAACGCCGTCAACCCGCCGCCACAGGAAACAGTGAGCAGTATAGATTATGGGCGTTAAGCGTCCCCGGAATTAAAGACGCTTGGGTATACCCGCAGGATTTAGGAGTTGGAACAATAGTAATAGATATTATTGCCTCCGGAGAGAGCGAGACACCTTCACCGGAGTTATTAAGCGCCGTTCATACGGTGGTAACCGACCCTTCCATAGCTCCTGCTTGGGGCGGCAGGGTCTTTGTTCAGGCGCCGACCTTCATAATGGCAGACATCCGCATAACATGCTCAACAGATATACCGGCGATCATCTCCACCGCTGTGAAGGGGTATGTCTCAAAGCTAAACATGGAAACACCCTTAACACAACAGGCGGTGGCATTGATTCTATTAGGCTATAACATCATGTCGCCTATTATCTCTTTCAGCGTGGGGGAAACTGTTTTATCGGAAATTACCGCAGGGAAACATCAGATAATCCGCCCGGCGAAAGTATATATAAATGGGCTTGAGTATGTCTTATAGGCATGAACGCCCATTAATCGACCTTGTGCCACTGCCTTTGGGGGATAATGCCAAGCGGCTTTTGGCGGTGTATGCCAAGTATCTCGATGTGTCGGAAGATTACCTTTTAACCGCTTTAGAGGAGTTCTTTCCTTTAAGCGCACTGGAGACGATCTCCAGGTGGGAGGATGAACTCGGCATCAAGGTTATAGCCGACAACCTAATGGACAGGCGCTTAAACGCTTATGTGAGGCATAAGGGGGAGACCCTTGCCACTATGGATGACATACTGGCGGTGGCGGTTGCCGCCGGTTTGGAGATAGAGATAATTAAACATCAAGTCTTTAGGGCGGGTATAGACGCCGCCGGGGACGCTGTATGGGATGAAGAGTGGGCGATGCGGATGGACGTGCTTGTAATAACCGCCATTGACCCCGCGAGGATTGAAGCCTTTAGAGCAAGGGTTGTTGAGTTCCTGCCAGCGTTTATTACAGGATATGTAATATATAATGATGTGATGCTCGCATGGAGGTGAAAAAAAGCTGAGCGTAGGCGGACACGCGCCGCCGAAGCGAACCCCTTAAAGGAAAAGGGGAGGCTGGGAAGGGGAAAAACGTAGTTTTGCCCCTCCCAGAATAAATCGGGCGGCAACCCGCCACGGGAGTGAAATTCCCATAGCACGCCGGAACGCTAGGAACGTTCCGTCTAGGCTGCCAACCCTCACTCTGAGCCCAGAGCTAAAGGCAAGGTAGCATACTTATATTTTTTGTCTAGCAAATAATAAGGAGTTGCTATGGCTTATTCTTTAATCCCGTGGATCGGGGGCAAGCGGCTGCTTGCTAAAACCATTATTGCGCAGATACCGCCTCATAATTGTTATGTGGAGGTATTTGCGGGGGGTGCAAGCGTATTTTTCCGCAAAGAACCCTCAAAAGTGGAAATCTTAAACGACATAAACAAGGAGCTTATAACCTTCTACCGTGTGGTTCAGAACCACTTTGAGGAGTTCCGGCGGTGTGTGGAGTTCACCCTCAAAAGCAGGGCGGAATTTGAACGCTTTAGGGATACTCCGGCGGAGGTATTAACGGATATTCAAAGGGCGGTAAGGTTCTTTTACATTCAGAAAAACTGCTTTGGCGGGCGTTCAAATAAAGCCACCTTCGGCACAAATAAGGTTGAAAAATCCCGCTATAACTCAGTGGCAATGCTTGAAACGCTTAGATTAGGTTATGAACGGCTTAGGCATGTGATTATTGAGTGCCTCCCCTATGACAAGCTCTTTCCGCACTACGATTCGCCCAATACCTTTTATTACTTAGACCCGCCATATTACGGCGTGGAGAACTATTACGGCAATGGGATATTCTCTAAAGAGGATTATGGGAAGCTAGCTGAGATATTGGCGGGTGTGGAGGGTAAGTTCCTATTGAGCATAAACGACACCCAACCCATAAGGGAGATATTTAAGGGCTTTAAGATAATGAATGTTAAAACCATTTACTCGGTAGGCAAATCAAACAGGAGCGCCCCGCAGTCAGAATTGCTCATAAAAAACTTCTGATAGATTGCCCGGAGATCATCCGGGCGTCTTTTTATTCAAAAATGGCAGACTTTTCAAAAATATTTTGATGAATTTTTTAGACCATTATTGATTTAAGGTGATTTCTTTCAAAAAGTTTTTGAAAGAAAAAGCGTCAAAAATGGGTGAGTTTTCAAAAATTTTTTGACGCTTTTTCGCTACCCCTTAGCTCGATCTTTTAAAAACGCTAGCCCGCTCCGCTATACATATCGGCTATAATGCAATAAATTTAGATCAGGCGGCGGAGGTTTTTGTACAGAGAGGCTATAAAGAGGTTGAACGGTATAATAACATCCCCAACCCTTCAATAAAACGTTCTTTCATCCCTGAACTTCCCGCTAAGCACTCCCTAGCCATATTGAAAAATAACAACTTCACCGATATTGAAGTTGTTGAATACGGTAAACTCCCTCATAACTCTCCTACTTTTATAAAAAGTGTAGAGGAAGATGAATTTGTGTTAAGACTGGCATTATTCACATCAAGTTTAGAGAAGAGCTTGCTGTTCTGGCAGAATTTTGGAGCAAAGTTAAACAGTTCAGATTGCACCATAAAACTGCCGTTAGATAAGAAACCGACAACCTTTAGCTTTGAAGAGCGCCCCACTCTTGAAAACTCCTATTTTGGCGGCGGATTTTGCTCTCTAGCTTTTTGCTGTATAGATGCACAGAGATGCCATAAAAGGTTAAAAGAGTTGTCAAAGCAAGCGGGGTGGCGCTTGACCGACTGCGCCGCACTCTATCTTGCGCACAAAAAGATAACCCTCTTTTTTGTAATGGGAGAGCAGAACGAACTGCTAGAGGTTTACAGTGTTTGCAAATATGAAGATAATGCCTCTTAAAAGGCGAGGGCGCCGCTATTGCGCCCGAAGTGCGGGTATATATCGTTTAGTGCTTGAAATCCGTATCAATAAAGGTTATAACTTAGCTCATGGTTGGTGAAGCTGTTCGGAGCGCTTACTTAAAATTCCCTGACAGGAGCGATTTTGTGCCCGCTGAGGCTGAAGATGGCGGCATCGTTTTCTATTACTCTGATGACTCGGGTTTTGCTAAAGCCAACCTTTTAAGCTATATGTTAGGGCTCTCTGCCCCCTTTATTAAGGCAGAACGTTATAAAATCTTTGAATTTATGGAGAGTTTCGGCGGTGAAGTAGAAGATGTTTCTGTAGCAAGCGGCGACAGCTTTGATGTAGAAACATCAAATATCTTAACATCCTCTTATGATGACGCCCCTATTATTACTGCCGTAAATCAGATAGTTATTAATGCAGTTAAGAGCGGTGCAAGCGACATTCACTTTGAGGGGCGCGACAACGCTTTCCTTGTGCGTTTTCGTATAGACGGCGTCTTAAATACCTTCCGCAGATTTCCGAAAGGGGTTCAAGAGCCGATGATAGCCCGAATAAAGGTGATAGCCTCTCTTGATGTAGCGGAGGCGAGACGCACTCAAGACGGAAGGATAAACTTAAAGATCGGCAACCGCGATGTTGATATCCGTGTATCCTGTATGCCGTCAGTAAATGGAGAGAAGGTTGTTTTAAGGATATTAGAACGTTCCTCTGAATTTGCCACTCTTCATCAGATAGGCTTAACAGGGAGGTTGTATGATATATACCGCCCTTACCTTGATAGACCTAATGGGATAATCCTTGTGACAGGACCTACGGGCAGCGGCAAAACCACCACCCTTTATGCATCGTTGATTGCTATGAACCGTGAAAACAAGAATGTTCTTACCATTGAAGACCCTGTAGAATACCATATTGACAATATTACTCAAGTTCAGGTGAACCCTGCGGCAAGCATCACTTTTGCCAACGCTATAAGGGCGTTTTTAAGGCAGGATCCTGATATAATATTAGTCGGTGAGATTAGAGACAACGTCACCGCCGAAGCTGCAGTGCAGGCTTCTCTTACAGGGCATCTAGTTTTATCCACCCTTCACACAAACGATGCCCCAACCGCTGTATCCCGCCTTATCGAGATGAATGTTGAACCTTTCCTTTTATCAGGCTCTCTGCTTCTATCAATAGGACAGCGTTTAGTAAGGAAGGTATGCCCTCATTGCGCTGAACAGGTCAGAGCCGATGAAACCATAAAAAAGCTCTTTGCAAAAGAAGGGGTTGATATGGACAGCTACCTAAAAGGAAAAGGGTGCAGCGACTGTTTTTCCACCGGTTACAGAGGGCGCATTGGGGTTTTTGAGTTATTAGAGATAAACGATCCTATAAGGCGGCTTATAAACCGAAGCGCTTCCGCCTTTGAAATACAGGAAGAAGCGTTGAAACACGGCTATAACACCATGTTTATGCATGGGATAGAGCTAATAAAAAGCGGGATAACAACCCCTGAAGAGCTTTTAAGCGTCACAAGGGCGGGAGAATAATGTCGGCTTTCAAGTATGAGGGGTTCACCAAATCTGGAAGGTCTGTTAAGGGGGTTAAAGAGGCGTTGTCGCGCCAGCAAGCCCTAGTCCAGCTCACGGCGGAAGGGGTTTTAATATCCTCAATAGCCCCCGCCTCCATTAAACCTAAAGGGGTGTTTGCAGGTATATTTAAGGCGCGAAAAAACCTTGCTGATATATATTTTCAACTAGCGCTCCTATTAAGAAGCGGAATCCCTTTAGTTGACGCAATAAATATAATCATCCGATCCTCTAAAAATGCCGCCGAGAGAGAAACTCTTATAGATGTTGCATCTAAAGTTTCTGAGGGGATGCGCTTTTCTGATGCACTAGATAAGCACAGCGGATATTTTGAGCCGATGTACGTGAATTTGGTGAAGGCTTCTGAACGTATCGGCAGACTCTCTGATGTGCTTATGGATATTGCAGAGTATGAAGAAACAAAATCAGAGAACACAGATAAACTTGTTTCAGCAATGATATATCCTGCTGTGGTGCTGATAATGGGGTTTGGAGTGCTAGGTTTTCTTATGGCGGTGATTGTGCCTAAGATGCAGGGGATATTTAGTGCAGTTAAACAGGAGCTGCCTGCAAGCACAAAACTTCTTCTGGCGGCGGCGGATTTCTCCAAAGAATTCGGCGGCTTTTTAATCCTCCTCTTTGTCTTCATCATATTTGCACTCCAATATATATACCGCAATAACAATAAGTTCCGCATGAATATAGACAGATACCTTTTTAGATCTAATCTAGCAGCCCAATCGGCTGTCGCCCGCTTCGTATATATCCTTGCGTTTCAACTTAGAGAGGGGCTTCCTCTAGCAGATTCTCTATATTTTGCAACAAAAACTGTCCGCAACTCTTATATGCGCTCCATATTAGAAGATGCTAGGGAGAAGGTTTTATCGGGCGTAAAGTTTTCAACCGCCTTAAAAAATGCGGGAGTATTTCCTGAACTTTTCCCCGCCGCTGCTGCTATCGGCGAAAGTTCAGGAACTCTCCCTGAACTTTTAGGCAGAGTACACCTCTTTTATACAAAGAGGATTGATAAATTTATATCAGGCGCCCTCTCTATTGTTTCACCGCTCTTTATAGTTATCGTAGGGGCGCTTGTAGCTTTTGTAGTTATATCGATTATGCTGCCGTTATTAAGTATGAGCAGCCTTGTAGAATAGATTAAAGGTGCAATATGAAACCATATATTCTAGCCGCTGCAGCCTCAATAATCCTTGTAGTTGTGCTCTTCATTGCGGGCAGAAAGATTTCTGAAATACCGTCTGAAACGGTGGCTGCCGCAGATATTTCAGAGGTTGATAAAGATCGGCGCGCCCTACTAAGCTATATAGGGTTATACTACTATTACACAGAGGGCTATCTTAACCTCTGCAATGAATACGGCGTTGATGTATCGCAATATAGAGATTCTTTTATTCAGATAAATGCAGAGCTTGATAAACTTGCAGACGAGAGGGCGGAAGCCCTTAATATTGACAGAAAGATGGTTTATGAGATAATACAGGGGGAGCACCCTAACTCTTTCCGTCTAGGAGTTAAAACAAGGTTGGAAGAAGATAATACCACTGGGGAGGTTCTCTGCAACAACCTCCTTAAAGAGATTGCCGAAAACCCTGAACTCTTTGACCTTATGAAACTCCTCAGAGGAACTAGTGCAGATATGTTGGAGTGAATAGCGGAAAAATCAGGTGAATATAATACTTATAGGCTTTAAGGGGAGTGGGAAGACCACCATTGGAAAGTTGCTGTCAGAGTCTTTAGGTGCGCTCTTTGTGGACACAGATTCTCTTATTTCAGCGCTCTTCCATAAAAAAAACCGTCTAACTCTATCTTGCCGAGAGATATTTGAACTTAAAGGGGAAAAATATTTTAGAGAGTTGGAGGCCGCGGTTTTAATAGAGTTGGCAGGGCTAAATAACGCCGTAGTATCCACAGGCGGCGGCGCTGTGTTAGAGAAGGAGAATATTGCACGTCTAAAAACACTAGGCAGAATTATCTTCTTAGATGTGCCGCTAGATGTCTTAAAAAAGCGGTTGGAAGTTCAGAATTCCCCGCTATTTGAAAAGAAGAGCATAGAGCAAATCTATAATGAACGTTATGACAGATACCTCTCTATAGGGGAACGTTTTGCCGTTGACGCCAATGATACGCCGTTAAAAACTACCCGCACTCTATACAAGCATCTAAGTGAAGTTAGAG
Source organism: Deferribacteraceae bacterium (assembly GCA_031276055.1). GTDB lineage: Bacteria > Chrysiogenota > Deferribacteres > Deferribacterales > JAISNW01 > JAISNW01. The sequence goes on from JAISNW010000085.1 coordinate 10,570, forward strand.
GAAAGAGGAGAAAATATGGCATCTAACAGCTTCGGAACGCTTTTTAGGATTACTACTTGGGGTGAAAGCCACGGCAGCGGGATCGGGGTTATAGTTGACGGCTGCCCTGCTGCAATCGAACTTAATGAAGAGATGCTTCAGAAGGAGCTTGATAGGCGCTCCCCCGGCTCTTCTTTATATACAAGCCCCCGAAAAGAGATAGATGCTCCCAAAATTCTGTCAGGGGTTTATGAAGGCAAAACCACCGGGGCGCCTATATCCATAATAATAGAGAACAATAATGTTGATTCTTCAAAATATGAAGATATAAAAACCCTTTTAAGACCAGGCCACGCCAACTTTACCTACCTTAAAAAATACGGAATCTTTGATTATAGAGGGGGGGGGCGCGCCTCAGCAAGGGAGACTGCAGGGCGCGTCGCCGCAGGCGCAGTAGCAAGGCAGTTTCTTAACCGTTTTGCTATAAAAGCCACCGCTTATCTCTCGGCGGTAGGCAAAGTCGATTTTACAGGAACGGAGGTTGATAGAGCTTTCTTAAAAACAAGCCCCCTCTTTGCTCCTAATCCTTCAGCGGAGGCAGAGTTTATCAGAGAGATTGAAAGTGCGAAAGGCGCTGACGATTCCGTTGGCGGGATAGTTTCGTTTATAATTGAAAATATGCCGGCTGGGATAGGAGAGCCGATATATGCAAAACTTCCAGCTCTGCTTGCATACGCTATGTTAAGCATTCCTGCTTCGAAGGGGTTTGAATTTGGAGAAGGCTTTAGAGCCGCCTCAATGCGCGGTTCGGAGCATAATGACGGTTTTATAAATATTGAGGGCGGCATTAAGCCGTCTTCAAACCACGCGGGAGGCGTTTTAGGCGGAATAAGCACAGGAGAACCTATCTTTGGACGGGTGGCGTTTAAGCCCACCTCCAGCATAAATATCCCCCAAAAAACTGTGGATATTGAAGGCAACTCCGCCGAATTCAAACTGCCCGCGGGCTCGCGCCACGATCCTATAGTTGCAGTGCGCGCTGTTCCAGTTGTAGAAGCGATGAGCCTTTTAGTAATAGCAGATTCATTTTTGCTGAACTGTAAACCTTAAAAAAAGCAAAATGGGGTGAATTCCCCTCTGCCCGTTCGTCTTTTGGCACATTTCTTTCTATATGTAGAGCGGAGAATAAAAAGATGAACGAAAGCGAATTGGCTTTAGCAGGCTTGTTTGTATTCCCGCAAAACACTGTAGATACTGCTGTTGCAGGGGTTTTGCCTGTTTTGCCTGTAATGGAAGAGACTGGAAGAGCAGAATTTTTGTTAATGTTGCGGGATGCGCTCTCGCAATTAGGGGAAGAAAAAGCTGCCGCACAAACCGAAGAAAAGAGAGCGGATGCCCCGATTCTTCAGGATGCTCCTCTACAACCAGTTAATAATAAGGGGTTTGCAGAATTTATTGCTCTTGAGGAAAAAATTTCCTTACCTCTCTTAACTATCAAGCCTAATACCCCCTCAGAACCCCTTGAAAACAGCGAAACTGCCCCCGCTGAAACTCTCGCTGCATCTGATATTCTTTCCGCTGAAAGCCCAATCCCTATTTTAAGAGGTGAGAGCGTCCCCCTAGCGGCGGCGATTTTATCCGCGGAATATAAATATATACTCCCGACCGCTGAAAGCACTCTTACTGAACTTCCGATACAGAGCTGCTCGGAGGCGTTCATAAGCCATTATAAAGAGGTGCTCTCAAAAGCAAAAGAGATTCTCAGTTGGCTAAAGGTGCAAAATGATGAACCAGAGACAGCGCCTGCAAGCAGTTCTATTAAAGAGAGCAACGTTTTAGATGCAGCGCTTCTTGAAATTCCACTAGAGGAGAGGATCTCATCTGCTTTTCAAAGTGTGGGTAATAATACAGAAAAAGGCGCAATTGAAAGTTTTGCTCCCAGTATAACAGAAAAGATCAACACTCTAAAAGCACCTATAATGGAGGCTAGAACGGCGGATGCCCCATTAAAAGCCGAAACAGTTCAACCTCAAGAGCAGGCAAATAACCGCCATCCAGAGGGAAAAGCTCCCCTTCTGATCGATGAATTGGCTCTTAATGATATTGTAAAAGGTGAAATTAAGGGTGAAGTAAAACTAGTTCAAGGTGAATTAAAGAGCGCTGCATTAAAAGGCGAAGTTATAAATGCAGAGTTTGTGAGGCTGGAAACAGCGAAGGGAACAGGCAGTTCCAAAGCAGATAATGAGCAAAAAGATGTAAAAGCTCCTCAAGCAAGAGGGGAAGAGACAGTTGAAAGACACACCGCCGCTAAATCGGAGACAACAAGGGAGCAGATGGGTAGAGCGCCGCAGAATAAAACGGCATTCACAACCCTTGCAGATGAAGAATATGCACAGACAGAAGAGGATGCCGTCAAAAGCCCTCCCATAGAAAACGAAGAAAAGGGTGTTCAACTTACACAGAAAACAGCTATTAAGACTGCTGAAAGAGAGAATATCTTAAAAACGGACGAGTTGCCTGCTAAAGGCGGGGATAGTTCAATAAAAGACGCCGCCTCAACCTCTTTAACGTCAAAAACCGACGGCAAACTCTCTCCAAAACCCGCCGCCATTGAGAAGAGCTTAGAGTGGAGCTCCCCAAAAGATGCGGTAAAATTTGCTAAACTCGTTCAGCAAGCGGGAGAGGCTGGAGCAAATAGATTGACGGTTCGCCTTATTCCAGAGCATTTAGGCAAGGTTGAGGTTCAACTTACAGAGGTTAATGGACGTTTAGACGCCAAAATACTTGCCAACTCTATGGAATCTAAAAACTTTCTAGCCGCCAATGCCGAAGCATTAACAAGGCAGCTCGCGGACAAAGGGATAACGATTGATAATATGGACTTTGCTTTTCACGACTCTTTTACTAAAGACGCCCATGAAAAGAGCGGAAGAGAGCGGGAAAGCCGTGCTAATAAAGTCAGAGTTCGTCCAGAGCCTAACGTAAAAGAGGTAGAGGCAGATAGTGAAGCTGTGGAGAGGGTATATGCTTAATCTTATAAAGAGGATATTTGGAGTATTTTATGCAGTTAAGTAAAACAACGCCGACGGCGACATCCATATCTTACGAACAGTATAAGGAAAACCTTAAAAACCGTGAGGATAAAGGTGATGGAATAGGTAAGGAAGCTTTCCTCAACCTCCTTGTGACGCAGTTGCAGAATCAAGACCCTCTTGACCCTATGGATAATGCGGAGTTTACAAGCCAGACCACCGCCTTTTCACAACTGGAGCAGATGATGGCTATTAATGAAACATTAACCTCCATGCTGAAGTTGCAAAATGCCACCGCCAATGTCGCCAATCCGCTTATAGATGCGGCAACTTTTATAGGCAAAACTATAGAGTATAACTCCAATACCCTTGTTATATCAGACAACGGAATTTCTTCTATCTCGTTTTATGCGGCGGATGCTGCCGCTAGCGCCTATGTATCAATCTATGACGCCAACGGCAGCTTAGTAGGAGGGTATGAACTCGGCGGAATTGCTAAAGGTTCCAACGCTTTTACTTGGGATGGCAAGGGGCTTGGGGGAGTAACGTTGCCCAATGGAACATACAATTTTACCGTCAGCGCCGCCAGTGCAGCAGGCGATGCTGTAACAGTAGGCACTTATGGCGAAGGTAAAGTTTTAGGGATTAAGAGCGCCAACGGCGAGGTTTATTTTGAACTTCAAAGCGGTTTAGTGCCGCTTGATACGGTTTACTCGGTAAGGGAATAGCTTTAGCGTCAGCTAAAGCGAATTATGGTTCTTTGAATTCCCAGCTTAAAAGAGCGGGATTTTAAGATTTATATATTTTTTGACAGCGAGGTATGGATACCCCGCAACACGCACGGATGCGGCATTTGGAGAGTATTTTTATAATGTGCTTTAGAAAGGAGGCATTATGCTAAGGTCGTTGTATTCGGCTGTGTCGGGGTTGGGCGTCAACCAGAAGTCAATGGATGTTATAGGCAACAACATTGCCAACGTAAACACCATAGGTTTTAAGGAAGGGAGGGCTGTTTTTCAAGATTTGCTCTCTCAAACTCTAGCAGGAGGGAAAGCTCCCACAGATTCTAGAGGCGGCATAAACCCCCGCCAGGTGGGAACAGGTGCATATCTCGTA
>JAISNW010000145.1 GCA_031276055.1 Deferribacteraceae bacterium
TGGGGATCACAAACGCCGCCATATTAAGAAAGACATTAAAATTGACGCTCTCTGCAAACGCAGGGCTTTCGCCTGATACGTTGAGCAACGCCGCCCAAACCTTAGGAGTGGGGATAAAATTTTCAAAAGGGGATGAGGTTGTTATTTCAACAGACAAGGAGTATTCAGATTTCCCTGAACGCTCTTTAGCCTTTTTAGAGGAACTCGCAAAAGCTGCAGGAAGTTAGAGAACCTAGCCTTTCAACCTATCACTCTTGCGTTTTGTCAGCCCGTGCAGAACCCTTAAATTCCTCTTTAACTTACGTTTAGCGATCTTGATAATATCCTCTGAATTGGATATATCTCCGCCATCCCACTTCATCACTACATATTGCGGCTTTCCATCCCTTTCTAAGATCACCGTTGTGCACTCTTCTGTGATGTTCTGAATCGTTAGAGACTCTGTTGTTTCGTCTAAATTAAGAATGCTAATCGGATCGCTTTTCATCTTTACCTCTTTACTTCTACCTATATGAAAACAACCTTGTATAAAATATAATACCTGTTATCTTTTATTCAAGTGGGCTGCTGTTAGATTTTAGTATAGTTTGCACCTATAGGTTATCACGGCGTCTTCAGAGGAGATGGAGAGGTTTTTTATCGACGCTGTTAAAGAGATAGTATTATCCGCCGAGCGGCTGGATGTTATATCAGAGACTTCAATTCTCTTTACAATCTGTTCCACAATAGGAAGGTCAGTATTTTCAACGATAAGATAGGAAGGCAGCAGGATGCGCCCCTGTGCACTGTGCAGCTTAAAAGCTTTAACACTCTCTGCTTTAATGTTGTAACCGCTGCTGCCTAAATCCTTAAAAACAAGCCCCCTGAATGTGATGCTGGATGTAAATGGGTTATAAAACGACTTGTCATATGTAAGCTGCTGGCGGCTGCAAGCGCCGATAACATTAATTACCCGTAAGGTATAATACTTCTGGGTTATTAGAAAGAGCCCTGCAATAAGAAAGATAAATATAACTATAAATTTTTTCACTTCGCCAACCGCCGCTGCAGCCTTTTATAATCTGAACAGATTATCTTTAAGCGTATGCATCTATACAGATAGAGTCAAAGGTTTTAAACAATCCAACAAATTCAAGCTCAATAATATGCTGCTCATCTAACTCATGGCTTGTATAAGAGAGAACCCCTCCCATCTCGTTGACGCGGATAATAGGTTCATGCAGCTTCTCCGCTACTTCAGTAGGAGAGCGATCGCCATAAAAAGCGGTGAATATCCCCGCGTCTGCAAGGTATTCTGATATCTCTTTCAACTTTGAAGGGTATAGTTTTAACACTCCCTCTGCAAGTTTCAATGTTTTATCTGTCATATGGAAGCTGTCTATTTCAATTTGCATACCGTCAACTTCAAGAGAGTATTGCTTAAATTTCTCATTATATTTGAAGTCTTTTTTTTCCATGCCTACTCCAACTTGTAGCGGCATTTTACCGCTAAATAACCCTTTTGTAAAGGATAAAAGGAGCAATATATTATTAACAGGCAAAATATATCAATTGCTGCATCTATTTCAGCCGTTTTAGCTGAGCGGACGGCAGCTATTGACAATTCAACATTGTTGCTGTAAAATCCACCCTTAATGAAGAGATACTTTGTAGAACCTAATATGCTTGCCTCAAAAGTTGCAGACTACCACCCCCGCATCACGCAGATAGAGGCGGCGCAGCTTATTGACGATGCCTTCGGACGTTCTGCTAATATAGCTTTAGAAGCCCCCACAGGTTCAGGTAAAACCTTTTCATACCTTATTCCAACCTTTTCACAGGGTAAACGGGTCATAATATCCACAAAGACGAAACAGTTGATGAAACAGCTCTTTGAAAAAGATATTCCCGTTGTGGAGCAGCTTTTCGCCCCCACGCATGTAGAGATGCTCAAAGGGCGTAAAAACTATATCTGCCCCCACCGTCTTCGTAAATATATTTACCCCAATGCGGTTTTTTATAAAGATATTATAGAGAGGCTGGAAACCATCTTAGAAGACGCACCGGAAGTTCCAACAGATATTGATTGGCGCACTGCGGAGCTTATGAGCGCTTCGGCTCACCAGTGCCTGCGCAATAAGTGTGAATACCACTCCTCATGCCCTTTTGAAATAGCAAGGGAGCGCGCCAACAAAGCCGCTATTGTAATAACAAACCACCACCTGCAGCTGGCAAATATGATCATAGCGTTAGATGATGACAAGAGGGATATATTCACTAAAGCAGATCACCTGATATTTGACGAAGCGCACTCTATCCCTGATATATTCCCGCTGGTCGCAGGAGTGGAATTGAGCGTGCTGGGGGTGCAAAATATCTTTACCCCCCATAAAACCGCCATCCCGCATAAACAGTTCAGAGCTCTTGAAGTGAAGGCGGCGCATATCTGGAAAGCGGTAGTTGAAGAGAAAAAAACCACTTATGAGGATATACGCGAGGAAGTTAAAAGTTATATAGATGAAGCTTCCCTTATAGTTGAAAGGCTTGATGACCAAGATATATCTACAGAGTTTAATAACTGGATAGATGCCTTTAATACCCTAGAGAGCGATAGAGAGGGGCTTAAATATGCAGAAACAAGGCAGGCGGATATTACTGTCCGTTTTATCCCTAAACAGTTTGGAGATGACTTTATGGCGGGGTTGGAAAAAACCGCCCGCTCCGCCCTCTTTATAAGCGCTACGCTTGCTGTGAAAAGCTCATTTGATTACTTTCTTGATGCGCTGGGCTTAAAAGATAGAGAGATTACAACAGCAATTATGCCTAGAGTTTTTAATATGAGAAAACAGGCGATCCTCTATATCTCTGAATCTTTCAAAGATGAAGAAAAAAACTCCGTTATGCTCGATCTCATAAGAGGGATCAACGGTTCAGTATTGATAATATGCAACAGTATTAAGAGGATGGACGAGTTAGTCCCCTTTTTTCAAGACAATCAGAGCGAAAAAGAGGTAATTTCCCAGAGAGACGGGAGGATGCTTTACGCTGAAAAGAGCAATATTATCCTTATAGGGTGCAATATCTTGCGAGAAGGGCTTGATCTAGCAGGAGGGGATTTTAAGGCGGTTTTAATTGACAAACTACCCTTTGAAAATTTCAGCGAACCTTACTATAAATACCGATCTGATATTGTAAAAGAGGCTACAGGAAACTCTTTTGCGAACTTTTCCCTACCGCGCGCTGTACTCTTTTTTAAGCAGGCGGCAGGGAGGCTTATCCGCCATGAGAGCGATAAAGGGCTTTTAGCCCTCTTTGATCCCCGTATTGCCAGCATGGATTATGGGAGATATTTTTTAGATGCGTTAGATAATATTAAGATAGCTTCATCGCTTGAAGAGGCGCTTGAGTTTTGCACGTAGGCAGAAATGGCAAGCAGAACATTAAATAGGGCGAGTAAAGCGAAAAATGACGAGTTTTACACTCAGATTACTGATATAGAAAAAGAGTGTCTGCACTACAGAGAGCACTTTAAGGGGAAAGTTGTCTTCTGCAACTGCGATGATCCTGAAACAAGCGATTTTTGGCGGTATTTTCATATCGCCTTCAGCGTTCTAGGGCTTACAAACCCGCCGTTCAGCCTCTTTAGAGAATATGTCGCGCAGCTTATTAAATACGATAAGAAGTTTCTAATAATTGGCAATAAAAACGCTATAACATACAAAGAAATTTTCCCTCTTATCAGAGAGAATAAGTTATGGTTGGGTTTTAGAAATATTAATAGCGATGTATGGTTTGCTGTTGCTGAAAATCAAGATTATGAGAAAATTATTAACGGCAAGAAGATGAAACATATTTCCGCGTGTTGGTTTACCAACCTTGAGATAAAAAAACGGCTTGAGAAGATGATATTATTTAGAACGTATAAAGGGCATGAAGATGAATATCCTAAATATGACAACTACGACGCCATAGAGGTTTCTAAGGTGGAAAACATCCCTATCGATTATGATGGGGTTATGGGGGTTCCTATAACCTTTTTAGATAAATACAACCCTAATCAGTTTGAGATTATTAGATTTAGGAAAGGTGTTGACGAAAAAGACCTATCAATAAACGGCAAGCATCCTTATTTTAGAATTTTAATTAGGCGGAGAACCGCCGGCTGAAGGCGTTCTAGGAAAGATTAGCAGATATTCTAATAAATTCTTCGCCCGCATATTCAAGCCTCATCCAGTCGTCGCTCTCTTTTGAGGCGGTGTATGTATGAATTGCATATAAAAACGACCAGAAAGCCCCTACATCATACTGTTTAGGTCTTGGCCAAACCTCTTGCTTTACTTCAATGAAAAGCCCCCGCTCCCCTAAAAGTTCAGCGCCCTCACCTATAAGGTGTGCAGCATACTCTTCAGGGAATTTAACAGACAACACTCGCTCCACTTCAACAATATCATCTATTGTTGTTCTGTTCGGAGCCATAGGCGAAACTCGAAAATCTTTATCAAGATGTTTTGCTAATATCTCCATCGTTTTATCTTGCATCTTAACCCCCATTGGTTATGAAAATTTGTGAAAATTTATACCAATTTATACAAGCAGAGGGAGTTTATACCCGCCGAAAGTTTTTACAATATCAAGCATCTCTGCAAACCTATCCAGCGGGATGGAGTTAGCCCCATCAGAGAGGGCTTTATCGGGCTCAGGGTGCACTTCAAAAAAGTAGCCTTCAACCCCTATGGCGGCGGCCGCCGCCGTTAGGTGCGGTGCATACCGCCTATCCCCCCCGCTCGCTGCGCCCGCGCTGCCAGGTCTCTGTGTGGAGTGGGTAACATCCATAACCCTTGGAACAGAGAG
>JAISNW010000154.1 GCA_031276055.1 Deferribacteraceae bacterium
TGGTTTACGGGGGTAAGAAAGGTTTTGTCTATTATGAGTTTTGCTCCGTTGCCATGTGCAAGTTCTGCTAGGAAACCGATGTCGCATACCTTTAAGAGCGGATTTGTTGGAATTTCTGCAAAGATCGCTGCAAACGGCTCTAAGCACCTTTCCTGCATAAGCTCTTTATCGGATGTATCAACGTAATCAACCTGTATATAATGAAAAAAGCGCTCTAATAAGCGGAATGTGCCGCCATAAAGGTCTTCAGAGATAATAAGCCTATTGGAGCTGTTTGATTCCGCTCCTGTGAATATTACGCGGAAAACCGCATCAAGAGCAGATAATCCGCTGGAGAAAGTATATGCTCCTGCAGCGCCTTCCAATTTCGCAAAGAGCTCCTCAAGAACAAAACGAGTTGGGTTTGAGGTGCGGGTGTAATCATAACCTGTGCTCTTACCTAGAGCGGGGTGTTTATATACCGCGCTCTGATATATAGGCATACTTACTGCGCCTGTTCTATCATCCCAATCAGAGCCTGCCTGCGCTAAAAGCGTTTCAATGTCCATCTATTCCGCCGTCGTAATTAAATATGTATTAAATATAGGTAATAAAATATATCTAATTAGTGGGATATTATTTGAAAAGGCAGAAAAATGCAATCGCATGATGAAAAAATATTAATAAGGCGTTGAATTTTGGTGCAAGAGCTTAATGCGGATTATCCGTTTTTTCTTGACAATTGGCGGGTGGGTGTTATTTTCTCAATATGAGAATGCTGAAGTATATCTTAGCAGAGGTTATCCCCATATTTATTATGGGGAACTTATTTTTCCTTTTCATCCTCCTTTTGCAGCAGTTTGTTCAATTGGCGGATATGGTGCTAGTGCGCAATATCAACCCTCTTGGGCTGATTGTATCTATTATCTTTCTGATTCCGTCTTTATTTTCTATAACTATCCCTGTAAGCACCCTTTTGGCTGTGCTGCTCGGATTTAACCGCATCTGTGCTGATAGTGAATATATAGCTTTTAAGAGCTGCGGTGCAGGCAAGGCGGCTTTCATCTTTCCTGCTGTAATATTTGGTTTTTTAGCTGCTCTTTCAGCCCTATTTTTCAGCACGATCCTTTTGGCAAAAGGGAGCAAATTGGCGGTAGATAATATAAACTCTCTGCTTGAAAATATATCTATAAATGATCTGCAGGAGAGGCAGATGTATTCCGAGCTTAAAGGGATGATCTTATATGCGGGCAAAAAGATTGATCCTTCCAATTTTGAGAACCTTATTTTAATAAATACAGAAGATAATACTATAATATCTGCTCAGAAGGCGTCTATAATTCCTAACCAGAGTTCTATTATGCTTCAATTTGAAGGCGGGTTTTATACTGTTCAAAAGGATTATCGTTTTACAAATATTGAGTTTGAACGGATGCTTGTAAACCTCCCGATGCATATAGAAGTTCAAGCCCTCCCTACCAGTGAAAGATTTATGAGTATGCAAGAGTTAAAAGGCGGTTTTGCAGATAATCTTAAATACCGCTATGAGTATTATAAACGTTTTTTTATGCCGCTGTCTTCGATCCCCTTGGCGCTTTTAGGGCTTTCACTAGGGGTTTTTCTCAGCCGCTCAGGGCAATCGCTTGGGATATTCCTCTCATGCGGAGTCGCCCTCTTTTTCAATGGAATGTTTATTGGCGGGGAAACATTGGCGGAACAGGGGGCGATCCCGCCGTTTTTGCTGGCAGTATTTCCTGTTATAACCTTAACTGCCATCCTTATCCCCGCACTTAAAAAAGCGTTGTGAACTTCCTATTTGCAAAGCTGCACACTGTTCAAGCCTTACTTGGATGCGCAGTTTGCTACTCTCTCTTATGCAATCTTTACACACCGGCGGGGTATATATTACTCACCTTCGCTTTTTTCCTTACCTTCCCTCCTAAAAGAGCTGTCGGGATAACAGTAATCTTTTTCTTTTTAGAATTTGCCCTTATCAACTCCGCCTTTGTTCTAGGAGAAGACTATTTTGGAAATGAAAAGGTTTTCCGCACAACAAAAGGGGTGATGAGGGGGATAACCGCCGATACCGGCGAACTTTTGGTGGGGAAGTTTAAGAGGGAAGAGAAAGTTCGGCTCTTTTCCAGAAGGTATTATACCCCTAGTGGAGAGCTAAAACGTTTCAATGTTCCTATAATATCATCTCTTCTAAAAAAGCGGATAGAGCACTCACAAACCCTATATTATGGTTCAGGAGCGGTTATTAAGACAACTGAGGCGCATATATTCGCCGTTCGCTCCTATATTGATGATGAGCTTTCAGATAAATATGCAGTCACAGGGCTATACCACCTGCTCGCTATGTCAGGTTTTCATGTGCTGATATTTTCAACAGGCGTCTTTTTATTATTCTCTTTCATCCCTAAAAAGGCAAGGGTGCTGCCCGCCCTAATTATTCTGCCGCTATTAATCGCTCTCTCTGGTTTTACAACAACTGTTATTAGAGCTGTTATCTTCTGCTGGTGTGCATTTCTAGCGTGGTTCTTAGATATGAAGATCTCTTTTCTTCACTTTATAGCATTTGTCGCGGCATGGATGTTAATTATAGCGCCTGACAACCTCTTTTCAATCTCATTTCTCCTCTCTTTTTGGGCGGTTTTTGGAATTGGCGTTCTTGCTAAAAAAGGGCTGCACCCGCTAATTTCCGCCGTTATGATCGGGGTGGCGGCGACTGTTTTCACCCTTCCTATACAACTCTATTTTTTCGGTGTTTCCAATATTATGTCGGTATTTACAACGGTTTTAATAACTCCGGTGATCTGGGTGCAGATGGTATTAGGGATATTATCTATCTTTTTCACAGAGTGGATGCTTGAACCGCTAATCCTCATTGAATATCTGAATACATGGTTAATAGATATTATGTATAAGATAAGCCTCCCTTTTCTTTATATCTCTAAACCGCCTACACTGTTTTTAGTGGTTTCAACCATCGCCGCCTTTATCCTAACTTTTACAAGGGTGCGCTATCTTGCCGCAGCTGTCGTTATTTTGCCGCTTCTGCCTATATATCCGAGAGATATTATTATCTTTCCCGAGCTCCCCCCTTCGCAAAAGGGCTACATCTTAGTTTACAATAATAAAAGCGAGATCTTCTTTCAGGGGATGCACTCCTCTTTTGTGCGAAGGATGCTGCCGGCAGCGGCTAAACTTGGGATTCGCAGCTTTGATTATGGAAAGATAAGGATATTTGACGGCAAAAATTTATATATAAAGATTAAAGATGAAACTAACCAGACAGGGATAGTTTGCATAAACAGCGACGATGGCTGCCCTTACGCTTATTTCACCCGATCAAATCTGTTAAAACCACCTTTGCGGCAGGAGACAAAAAACTATATCATCTATAAAAACAACCCCATTGATGAACGGATTATCCTCTTATCTGAGACGGGGGAGAAAGTTATACGGCTAGACAGCCGGTAGCAGTGGAAATCTAAAATCTTTGCTTTTTTTATAAAGTTAAGCTATAAGTCATTAGCGAGGAATTATATGATACTAATTTTAGATTTCGGCTCTCAGTATACCCAGCTTATTGCGCGGCGCGTTAGGGAGTTAGGGGTATACTCCGAAATCCTCCCATATAATGCGGGGCTGGCTAAAATTAAAGCTAGATCGCCTAAAGGGGTTATCCTTTCAGGAGGTCCTTCCTCAGTTTGTGATGAAAATGCACCTACCATAGATAAAAAAATATTCTCTCTTAAAGTTCCCATCCTTGGAATATGCTATGGGATGCAGCTTATGGCAAAGCTGCTTGGCGGAGGCGTGTTATCCGCCTTAAATAGAGGCTATGGCAAGAGCGAGGTTGCCATTGAGAGAGATTCCCCGCTTTTCAGCGATATTCCTAGAGAGTTTGACGCCTGGGTCAGCCACGGCGATCATGTTGAAACTCTCCCTGATGGTTTTATAAAACTAGCATCATCTCCCGATTCCCCTGTAGCCGCTATGGAGCACCCTGCCCGCCGTTTTTACGGGATGCAGTTTCACCCTGAAGTTGTGCACACTATGTTCGGCAATGAGATATTATTTAACTTTCTTACCTATATATGCGATGAGCAAAAAAGTTGGAACACCGTTTCGTTTATTGATGCTCAGATCGCCAATATTAGGGAGTTGGTGGGTAAAGACCGCGTCTTATGCGGATTGTCGGGAGGGGTGGATTCTTCAGTAACCGCCGCCCTAATAAGCCGCGCTGTAAAAGAGCAGCTAACCTGTGTTTTTGTGGACACAGGGTTATTGCGCTACCGTGAAGGCGATCTTGTGCAGCAGACGTTCAAACGTTCTTTTGATATAAATTTTATTCGGGTTGACGCTGAAGAACGTTTCTTCTCTGCATTAAAAGGGGTGGTTGAACCTGAACAGAAACGGAGAATTATTGGGGAAACTTTTATTAGAATATTCGAAGAAGAGGCTAAAAAGGCGGGTGAATTTAAGTATTTAGCACAAGGCACTTTATACCCTGATGTAATAGAGAGCCTTTCTGTAAACGGTCCTTCAGCCACCATAAAGAGCCACCACAATGTAGGGGGGCTGCCGAAAGATATGAAGTTCACCCTTTTAGAGCCTTTACGGGAACTTTTTAAGGATGAAGTCCGCCTTGTGGGGCAGAAGTTAGGGCTCGCTGATGATATTGTTATGCGCCACCCGTTTCCTGGCCCTGGTTTAGCCATTAGGATATTAGGAGAGGTTACAAAGGCTCGCTGCGACACCTTGCGCAAAGCTGATTATATCGCTTTAGAGGAGTTGAAAAACAGCGGGCAGTATAATAATGTATGGCAGGCGTTCTGTGTTCTGCTTCCAGTTAGTTCTGTAGGCGTAGCCGGAGACGACCGCACCTATGAGAATGTTGCAGCTTTTCGTGCAGTCACCGCTAGAGACGGTATGACGGCGGACTGGGCAAAGCTGGACTACAACCTCCTTGCAACTATCTCAAGCCGCATAATTAATGAAGTCAAAGGGATAAACCGATTGGTCTATGATATAAGTTCAAAACCCCCTGCTACTATCGAGTGGGAATAATGCCCCGACTAGAAAATCTTTTCGCTTCCCGTTTTCTAAAGGCGCGCAAGAGCAACAAACTGCTCTCTTTTCTCTCCATCTCTTCTGTGGTGGGGATTATGCTTGGCGTCACCACCCTTATTACTGTTATAAGCGTTATGGATGGCTTTACCAGCAACCTAAAAAAGAAGTTTTTAGGCACTAATCCGCATATCCTCTTATCTTTAGCGGACGGAAGCGGGATATGGGATTGGCGGGGGCTTATTAAAACCGCTGAAGAATACCCTGAAGTAAGCGCTGCAGCCCCTTTCATTCTTGGACAGGCGATGCTGGCAAATGACCGTAAAGTCAGCGGCGTAATTGTAAAAGGGCTGGAACCTGCTACGGAAAAGAAGTTAGGCGGCATCCCTGATACAATCACAGATGGTTCATTCGATGCTCTTTCTGAGGAGAGCGAAATTCCGTCAA
>JAISNW010000165.1 GCA_031276055.1 Deferribacteraceae bacterium
TTCTCTCCTATCAGAGCGGCAAGCGAGCTCTCGCCAGCAACCCCCGCCAACCTTATAAGCCAATGATTCTTTTGGGGGCGGGCAGAGACGATCTCATAACTCTTGCCCGCCGCCGTGCACCTTTTTAATGTGCTGAACAGCTCATCTGAAATCAGCGGGCTCACCCGCAACTCCCCTTTAACGCCGAAAGTGCGGATGACCACCCCTGCTGCAACAGGTTTATAGTTAGTCAATTATCTCCAATGTGAGGCGTTTGCCTTTACGAACGCTGGCTGCGCCTAAAATGGTGCGGATGGCTCTAGCTGTGCGCCCTTGCTTGCCTATAACCTTTCCTAAATCCGCTTCATTAACCCGCAACTCAATGACAACCGCTCCGTTTTCTTGCTCTACTTCGCGAATGTCAATCTCTTCCGGTTTGTCAACCAATGGTTCTACAATAGTTTTCACTAGATTTTTCATATACTACTCCTGAACTTTACTTCTGCGGCTCTCTGCGAAACGCGCTATAATGCCTTGTTTTGAGAGAAGGCTTCGGGCGGTGTCTGTAGGCAGAGCGCCGTCTCTCAACCATTTAAGAGCCTTCTCTTCGTCGATCTTCACCTCTGCGGGATCTGGAAGGGGGTTATAATAGCCGACTATATCTATAAACCTACCATCCCTGCGGGCTCTGCTGTCTGCCACAACAATTCTGTAAAATGGGCGTTTTTTGCGCCCCATGCGCATTAGTCTAATCTTTGTTGCCACCTATACCTCCGCGAAACTGATATATTTATTAAAGCAGTTCGTTAAAAAAGTCCACTGAAATTATTTTTTGTCATCTTTTTCATCATCTTATTCATCTGAACGAGTTGATTTAATATCTTATTTACATCTTGAACGCTCTGTCCGCTGCCGCCTGCGATCCTTCTTTTTCGAGATGCATTCAATATCTGCGGTTTTCTGCGCTCAAGGGGAGTCATGCTTAAAATTATCGCTTCTGCGCGCTTAAAACGTTTATCATCTGTGGATATATCCCCCATTTTAGAAAATGCTTGAGATAAACCAGGTATTAACTTCATAATAGAAGAGAGAGAACCTAACCTCTTCATCATCTTAAACTGGTTGAGCAGATCGTCAAAATCAAGCCCAACCTTATTGATCTTTTTGGCGATCCCCTGCGCATCAATATCAGAAAAAGCATCCTGCGCCTTTTCAACAAGGGATACAACATCCCCCATCCCTAGTATGCGCCCTGCCATCCGCTCGGGATGGAACATTTCAAAATCATCCAGCTTTTCGCCTGTTCCGATAAAGTATAGGGGTTTGCCGATCACCTCTCTGACCGAGAGGGCGACGCCGCCGCGGGCATCCCCATCAGTCTTAGTGAGGATTATGCCGGTGATATTCAAGCATCTATCAAATTCTAGGGCGGAATTAAGGGCGTCTTGACCTGACATCGCATCAGCTGCATAGAATATTTTATCGCAAGCGATCTTATCTCTAATAGATTTTACCTCTTGCATAAGCGGTTCATCTATATGAAGCCGCCCCGCTGTATCAACAATGTATATATCAGCCGCCGCTTTTTTTGCATAGGAGAGTCCGTCTTGAGCGATCTGAACAGGGTCTTTAGAACTTTTATCTGAATAAAAATTACTCCCAGCTTGCCGAGCCAGCGCTTCAAGCTGCTCTATCGCCGCAGGGCGGTAAATATCACAAGCGGCAAGCACAACAGTTTTGCCGCTTTTAGCAAAGTATCGGGCTAATTTGCCGCAAGCTGTGGTTTTACCCGAACCTTGCAGCCCAGCCATTAGAAAGATTGTAGGAGGGTGCGGAGAAAGGTGCAGAGCGGGTGAAACGCCGCCTAATGTTTCAATAAGCTCATCATTGACTATCTTTATAAACTGTTGGGCGGGTGAAACGCTGGCAAGCACCTCTGAACCTACGGCGCGCCCTTCCACCTTTGCAAGGAAGGTTTTTACAGCTTTATAATTAACATCAGCCTCAAGCAGCGCCATCCGCACCTGTTTAACGGCTGAAGTAATATTTTTTTCCGTAATGCGAGCCTCGCCGCGCAGCTTCTTGAAAACTGCATTCAGCTTATCGCCTAAATCCGCAAACATCTGATAAATATATCCCTTGCGATATGTAATTTTAAGACTGTCAAACAAAAAAACGTCCCGTAGGGGATTTGAACCCCTGTTGTCGGCGTGAAAGGCCGATGTCCTGGGCCGAGCTAGACGAACGGGACTATCTATACTACAACTCATGAGCCGTGCGGGGCTCGAACCTGCGACCTACTGCTTAAAAGGCAGTTGCTCTACCGACTGAGCTAACGGCTCAAACATTACACCGTTTAGGATGGCAAAAGCAAAATCGCAGCATCTTTACGGAGCTTGCTTTTATACCAAAGCAGGAAAGCATTGTCAACTATAAATTATACAATTTATTGTTTTTCATCGGAGGCTGGAGCTCCTTTAATTAAAAGTCTAACCGCAATAGCAGATACCAAAAGCACAACTAGCGACATAACGCTTAAAAGCACAACTTTTCGAACGGTGTGTTTCTCTTCTGGAGGCGCAATTAACGCCGATTCTCCTGCAATTACAAACTCTTTTATGGGAAACTCTATCCGTTCTGCTGTGTTGCTGGTTTTAGCAAGCTGTTCATAGGCTGCGGCGGGCTTGCCTTTTTCAGAGATATTGCCATAGGCGAGGGTAAAAGGAGCAGCGCCCTTCGCCATAAAGATAAGATCATCCGCCCGCCAGTAAAAGTTAGCAGATGCATCCGTTGGAGGCGGATCATCAAATTTTATGCGAATCCTTCGCGTTCTTGCATTGTTGATAGGATATCCGGAAACTTCTCTTAAAATTGGGTATGCGTCCAGCTGAGGTTGAGTTGTATTGCTTGAGTTATCCTTTTCAGCTGTATTTATGACAACAGCTCTGTATAGATAAGCCTCTGGCGCCCTTAGGCTGATAAACTCAACAGGGTAATAGCCCGTCAGCCCAAAATCCAGCTGGTTGTTATCACCCACCTTGCCCATCAGAATTACTTTTTCCACCCTATCATAAACCGCCTGCCTCTTAAATGTGAGGACAGCCCCCGTTATCGCTTCAAGAGCGGCGTTATTGCCTACAATCTTTAAGAATTTAGCTTTTTCAGGTATCTGAGATATCTCTATATTATCTTGAAGAATATCACCAAGTTTAGCTAGAGTTCCATTATAAAGAGCTGTTCTGAAATCCCCAATATCCCCTAAAGAGTAGGAGATTGTAACATCCCCCGTGAAATCTTTTAAGTGATCAAAGGAGAAACGGATGCTTTTAATACTCCCCGAAAGGCTGCCTATATTAGCTATAAGATGTTTTATATATGTTTTATTGTCTTTTTCATATGTCTCTTTGTAGAAAATTATCTCTGCGTCTTCCGGCTGCATATAAGAGTTTGGCACAGGGCGCGCTATACTGAAGGGAACTTTCTCTCCAGAGGCGTTGAATATAGCTATATCACTAAGTTTGGAGTCTGTTGCCCGTTCATAAACCTCAATAGGAATTGAGAATTTATAAACTCCGTCTTCATTAAAAGAACCTTCAACCTTTATACCATAGGCATAATCAGGCATTTCAGACGAAAAAGCGGCGTTTAGTGCTAAAAAAAATACTAAAAGCACTGCCGTTATTATCCTCATATTCCCGCCCCCAACTGTTGATGAAAAAAACAAGAAAATAAAAGTGAATAAGAAGGGGAGCTTTTGACGGCGCCCCTCCTACGAGGATGACTATCTGGAATAGGACCTTTCAGACCTCTCACGTTGCTCACGCTCATGAGCTTCGCTGACCCGAATCTTTCTACCCCCAAATTCAGAGTCGTTGAGCTCAGAGACGGCTTTTTTTGCCACTGCGTCTTCAACTTCCACAAACCCGAATCCCCGAGACCTGCCGGTTTCCCTGTCGCAGATCACCCTTGCCGAACCAACTTCGCCAACACCGGAAAACAGATTGATTAGATCTTGATCGGCGGCGTTATACGGCAGGTTTCCCACAAATAACCTTTTCATACTATCGCAACTCCTGCATAACATTTAGCTCCTTAAAGAAGCCCTCTAATGTGTATACACACAATATTTGCATTAAGCAAGGCAATTTTTTTAAAAATGTAAAAAAAGATAATTTTTTTATTTATTGGGGTGTAAAATAAGGGTTGTAGTTGAAAAAAAGCAGGTTGTTTACAGTGCGTTAAGGGGATGAGAATAAGATTTGAAATTAAAACTTCAAATCTTTCGGCGCGTTTTTGCAAGCATAAAAAGAGAAGAGCGGGACAGCGCGGTTATTTTAAGAGACACTCCCTTATCTCACTTTCTGTAAACCCCAGCTTCAGCAAAATTTTATAGAAAATTTCGGCCTTAGGGTGCTTATTGACACACAACCATTTATAAAGCTCTCCTGGGTGCGGGTATGCGTTTATCAGAGGGGGGGTGTTTCGCTGCACCTGGGTTTTAACTCTTACTAAAAAGATATCCCAAGCCTTGTCGTCAGAATCATAGATAAATTCATGAAAGAATGTATTTTTCTCCGCCAACCGCTTCCCCCAACGCCTATCCCAAGACTTCTGCTCGTCAGGGATATGCTCTCCCTTCTGAACGCCGTATACCTCGTATAAAAGGTAGTAATAATTAGAATCTTTACATTCATCAAAAACCTTTTCAGCAGAAAAGAGTTTGACAGCCAGGCGCATTTTAATATAGGGCATAAAGTATTTATCGTCCGCAACACTCAAGATTCTATATGCCGCCTCCAGATACTTTCTCTCCCTTTCTAAAAGGATATTAAAGAGGTTGTTCAGTTCAAATGCAGTAACTGTCCAATTTGCGCCTTTACTTTTTAATACGGAGATAACCTTATTTTCAATGAGTTCTAAAGCGGTGTTCTCATCGCTGCGGGCTAAGATGCGCAATAGAACTGCTATTTTATTATGGTTTTTCTCTGAATCTGTAAAGACGTTCTCAGTTTCTTCAACAACTTTTTGAAAAACCGCCTTATTTTTAGAGCTGCTTGCAGCCAGCTCAATATGCGAGATGCTGTTTTTGCCGAGCTCCGCTGTGAGCATCTCAACGCCCTTTGGAGAATCTAAGTTGAGAAGCGCTGTGAACGCCGCTCCGCGCACCTCCGCCTTCTTATCTTTGGCGTAAACTAAAAGAAGCTCTTCAAATTTAGCATCTTCTCCTAAAGCGGCTATAGCGGCGGATGCCACAGGGGGTGAACCTTCAGCGGCGGCCCTTTGCGCCAATGGGATAATATCTTTGCCTTTTAACTTATGTAAAAGCCTAAAGATGCGTCCGTGCCTCTTGCTGCCTTGAATATCAAGAACATCTTCTAAATATGGAATTATAACATCCCCAAGAGC
>JAISNW010000166.1 GCA_031276055.1 Deferribacteraceae bacterium
TATCCAGAGCGGTGCGAAAACAAAGAGGAGAACCCCTAAGATAAGCCCTAAAAAGAGCCCGAAAATTGATTCTTTTTTGGTTATCTTTTCATCCTCGCTGCCCGACTGCTCTGCACTGAAGTTTAAGGCTTTTATCCCTAAAATTAAGGCGTCGTATAAGCCTACCATCCCGCGAAAGATCGGCTTCTTAAAGAGCTTGCTGTGATCTATTGCTATCTTCTGGCGGCGCACAGCTATTGTGCCGTCTTTGCGGCGCACAGCAATGGCAAACGAGCCCGGTGCGCGCATCATAACCCCTTCTATAACCGCCTGCCCGCCGATATTATCTACCTTCTTTTTACCGCTCATCACTTCTTTTCCGCCGCTTTCGCCTTTTCTAAAGCGATGCGGTATTCTATAGGGAATACTTTAACAAAACGGTCGCGGTAAATCTGCCAGTTGTCTAACAGTTTCTTAGCTTTTGCGCTCAATGTATTGTCGTAATGTTCGTTTAATAGGGAGAGGATCACAGCCTCATCTTCAGAGCCGGTGGTTATATTCTCTAAATCTATGGTGTTCATATTGCAGCGCAGATCAAAATCCCCGTTTTCGTCTAGTACATAGGCAAACCCGCCGGTCATCCCCGCTCCGAAGTTTACCCCCGTCATCCCTAGAATTAAAACAGTTCCCCCTGTCATATATTCACAGCCGTGATCTCCCACCCCTTCGGCAACTATTGTTACGCCGCTGTTGCGGATGGCGAAACGTTCCCCCGCCCGTCCATTGATGAAAATCTTACCCGATGTGCCCCCATAAGCTATAATATTGCCCACAATAGAGTTTTCAGAGCTTACATACGATGCCTCTTCTGGAGTGCGGATTATGATCTTGCCGCCTGATATCCCTTTACCTACAAAATCGTTGGCTTCTCCTGAAAGTCGCAGAGTAATCCCCGGTGCTAAAAACGCCCCAAAGCTCTGCCCCGCGCAGCCTGTGAAGTCAACCACAACGGTATCTTCTTTCAACGGTGGATACTCCCTAACTGCTTTATAGGAGAGCTCCGCCCCCACCGCCCTATTGGTGTTGTTCAACTCTCTTTTAAGGCGGAGTTTAACCCCTGCAAATTCAGGGATTAAAAATTCACGGTCATAGCTTATGAAATCAGAGTAGTCGTTCCCCTTAAATGTTGGAGAATCCCCTTCGGGCTTTGCAAATATTTTAGAAAAATCTAAATTTCTAGTTTTATAATATCCTGAGGAGTCCGCCATCCTTAAAAGATCGCTCCTCCCTACAGCCTCATCTATAGAGGAAAGCCCTAGAGATGCTAGAGTTTCGCGCACCTCTTCGGCAACAAATCTAAAATAGTTTTCTATGTATTCAGGCTTGCCTGCAAAACGTTTTCTAAGGCTGGCGTCTTGTGTGGCAACACCTGTAGGGCAACGGTTGTCATGGCACTTTCTCACCATTATGCAGCCTATGCAGGCGAGCACGGTTGTTCCAAAACCAAATTCCTCCGCCCCAAGCAGAGCGGCGATCACCACATCCCGCCCTGTTTTTATCTGCCCATCCACCTGCAGGCGGACGCGGTTTCTAAGGTTGTTTAACACCAACGTCTGCTGCGTTTCTGCTAGCCCAAGCTCCCAAGGAAGCCCCGCATGTTTTATACTGCTTAGGGGGCTTGCCCCTGTCCCCCCGTCATGCCCGCTGATGAGGATCATATCTGAATGGGCTTTTGCAACCCCAGCGGCGATAGTTCCCACCCCCATCTCGCTTACCAGCTTTACAGAGATTCTAGCCTTTGGATTGGCGTTTCTAAGATCGAATATAAGCTGCGCTAAGTCTTCAATGGAGTATATATCATGGTGGGGGGGTGGAGAGATCAGTGTTACAAAAGGGGTTGAATGCCTAAGTTTCGCTATAAAGTGGTTGACCTTATGCCCTGGCAGCTGCCCGCCTTCCCCAGGTTTTGCGCCTTGAGCTATCTTTATCTGAAGCTCTTTTGCATGAGCAAGGTATTCTATGGTAACCCCGAATCTGCCTGACGCCACCTGCCGCACGGCGCTGGCTCTATTTTCACCGTTAGGGCCGGGCTTCAACCTTTCAGGGTCTTCCCCGCCTTCACCGCTATTGCTCAATCCGCCGATCTTATTTAGAGCGATGGCTATAGTTTCGTGGGCTTCAGGGCTTAAAGCCCCCATACTCATAGCCCCTGCAATGAACCTCTTCATGATATTTTCAGCAGGTTCTACTCTATCAAGGGAGATCGGCTCTCTTTCAGCAAAGTTGAATAACCCCCTAAGTGTGCAGAGACGCCCGCTCTGATCGTTTATATAACTGGCAAACTCTCTATATTTTGCAAGATTGTTGGTTTGAACCCCTTGACGGAAGGCAACCATAGTTTCAGGAGTCCATAGGTGCTGCTCTCCGTCTTTACGGAACTTGTATTTACCGCCTGATGGGAGCTCATCGTTATTTTCATAGGCTTGTTTGACGCGTTCTATTGTTTCGGTTTGAATATCTTCAATATTAAGCCCGCCTATACGGGAGGCGGTATTGGTAAAATATCTGTCTATAACCTCTTTAGAAAGCCCCACCGCCTCAAAGAGTTGGGCGGATCGGTAGCTGCGGAGGGTGGAGATTCCCATCTTTGACATGGTTTTTAATATCCCCTTCCCCACCGCTTTAATATAGTTGCCCGCCGCGCTTACAATATCTTTCTGAATCGTGCCGTCTTTAACCAGCTCTGATATACTCTCAAGGGCAAGATATGGGTTTATAGCGGTCACCCCATAGCCTAAAAGGAGCACAAAGTGCATAACCTCCCTCGCCTCCCCTGTTTCAAGGATTATACCCGCCTCCGGGCGCAGTTTGGCTTTTATTAGGGCTTTATTAACACACGCAGCCGCTAAAAGAGAGGGGATAGGCAGCTGCCCCGCCCCCAAATCTTTATCGCTTAGAATTAATATCTTCTTGCCTTCCTGAACATTTTTAACAGCTTTTTCACCGAGCGCATCCAACGCTTTTTGGAGGTTGTCTGTAAAGGCGATAGGGATGCTTACCGCTCTAAAACCGTTTTCACGGATGCTCTTAATCCGCTCTATCTCGTCATCTGTAAGGATAGGGCGCTCTAGGCGGATTATCTTAGCGTGCAGCGCCGTCTCCTCTAAAATATTCCCCTTATTGCCGATATAGGTGGCAAGGCTCATCACCAGCTCTTCTCTAATGGGGTCTATCGGCGGATTTGTCACCTGAGCGAAGAGCTGCTTAAAGTATCCGAAAAGGATCTGCGGCTCTTTAGATAGAACAGCTAAGGCTGCGTCATTGCCCATAGAACCTGTCGGTTCTATCCCATTTTCCGCCATAGGAGCAAGGATCATCTCTAAATCTTCTTTAGTGTAGCTGAACAGCCTCTGCCGCCTGATAAGATCAGGCTTTACGCTTGAAGGGTTTATGGTGGTGAAAAGCCCGTCCACTGTGAGTTTGTTCTCATCTACCCAGCGGCGGTAGGGGTGTTTGCGGGCGGCAATCTTCTTTACATCTTTATCAAAGAGGATGCGGCGGTTTTCAAGATCACAGTAGATTATCTCGCCAGGGGCTATCCTCCCTCTTTTTGCCACATTTTCAGTAGGGATAGGCAGAACCCCCGCCTCGCTTGCTATAACAAAGAGGTTGTCTTTTGTTAAAGCGTATCTAAGGGGGCGAAGCCCGTTCCTATCAAGCATCGCCCCCGCGTTTATTCCGTCAGAAAAGGCTAGCGCTGCAGGACCGTCCCACGGCTCCATAACGGGGGTATGGTATTCATAAAAGCCGCGTAGATCCCGCCCCATATAATAATCTTCCCCCCACGCCTGCGGAACGGTCATCAACATGGTGTGGCAAATATCTCTGCCTGCCGTGTATAACATCTCCACAATATTGTCTAGGCAAGCTGAATCGCTCTGCCCCTCTTTTACAAGTGGGAGGAGCTCTTTTATATCATCTCCGAAAAGCTCGCTCTTAAAGTGCGGTTCACGGCTTGCCAGGTGGTTAAGATTTCCCCTAAGGGTGTTTATCTCGCCATTATGCGCCAGATAGCGGAAAGGTTGAGCAAGCTCCCATGTGGGGAAGGTATTTGTGCTGAAACGTTGGTGGACAAGGGCTATAGGGGAGGCGAAACTTTCATCTAATAGGTCGGGGTAAAACTGCTCTATCTGGGTTGCCATGAGCATCCCTTTATAGACGATCTTTTTGGAAGAAAAGCTGGGGAAATATAACCCTGTGTGCTCTTTTTCAATCTTACGGCGCATAACAAAGAGCTTGCGTTCAAACTCTTCACGGTCATTAAAAGCAGAACCGTCTACAAAGAGCTGGCGGATCTTCGGGCAGGTTTGCTGAGCAACCTTGCCTATTCCGGAGGCATCCGTAGGAACATCCCGCCACCCTATAACTTTTCCCCCCATATCAGCAACGATCTTTTCTATAGCGGGGTATACCTCAACGCCGCCATCCGCATTGAATAGCATAGCAACGGCGTATTCTCCTAATTTAGGAAGTTTAATGAATTTTCGAAAAAAAGCATCAGGGAGAGAGACTAAAATTCCCGCTCCGTCTCCAGTGAGGGCATCCCCGCCGATAGCTCCGCGATGGGTAAGGTTTTTAAGGACGTAAAGCCCATCCTCCACAATTTTGTGGGCTGCAATATTGTTAATATCAGCCACAATCCCCACACCGCAGGAATCGTGTTCATAAAGGCTGGTGTATAGCCCAAATTCCCGTATCTTATTCATCTCTTCCCTTTAGCAATAATTATAAGCATAGAAAACTTATCTTTATTTGTCTGATTTGTAAAGAGATAATTCAGTTTATAGGGGGAATTAAACTATATATTCACCTACCCTAAGCGGTAAAACCCGCTGGGCTGTTTCAGGTTCGTCATTTAACCGCCTCTTTATCTCATAAAGAGGGTATAAGATAGGTTCTTTGCCTAACTGTATCACTCCAAAGTGCATTGGGATAGTCACTTTAGCATTAAGATCATGCACTGCCTGAAAAAATTCAGGGATATTTGTATGGGAGTAGTGCATCATCCAGCGGGGGATATAAGCCCCTGCTCCAACTATAGCGTAGTCAAGCGAATATAGCTCTCCAAATTCCTTAAAGCCCATAAAATAACCGCTATCGCCTGAAAAATAGATATTTTTTGAACCTGTTATTAGAAAACCGCCCCACAAAGAGAGATTTTCAGACTGCCCCAACCTTCTTGACCAGTGCTGTGCAGGGAGGAAGGTGTAAACTATTCCATTAATATTAAGAGTTTCCCACCAATCAAGTTCATATATCTGCTTGCCGCCGTATTCTAGTATGGTATTTCCAACCCCTTGAGGCACGATGAATATAGCATTCTTCTTAGCAAGCTCTTTCACAGAATATGAATCGAGGTGGTCGTAATGGTTGTGGGTTATAAGCACAATCGGTTTATCAGGGACGTTGTTAAAATCAAAATCGATTATAACCTTTTTTTTCATGAGGAAAGCTGAATCAGAGAAAAAAGGGTCTATAAAGATCGCGCTCTTATCCATCTTGATTATAAAAGATGCGTGCCCCGCAAAGGATATGCTGAAATCTTCAGAATCACGCAGATATTTATATGAATTGTCAACATTGGTTAGACCCGTTTCCGAAAATTCAGGCTTATACTCTTCAGCAAAAAGGAAATATCTAAGCGAACCAAAAAAGGTTATCTTCTTTTGGCGTAAAAGCCATGGGTTAAAATAAGTTCCGTCTTTATTGCGGTGCGGAGCGTATAAAAGCTCCCTATCGGTAGAATTTATGGTATTAACCCAATCCAACTCATCAAATTTAGGCACTTCAGCACACCCTATCAGAGTAACGCCTGCGGCGGTAAGAGCCGCCCCTGTTATCCCTAAGCCGATTAAACGCCGTCTGGTGATATTCATAACTGTATAATATATACATTATCTGCTTAAATGCTAGGGGGGAATCTTTCTTACTCAACGGAGGAGGTGGGATTCGAACCCACGGACCGTGAGGTACACTCGATTTCGAGTCGAGGCCGTTATGACCGCTTCGGCACTC
>JAISNW010000200.1 GCA_031276055.1 Deferribacteraceae bacterium
GAAGCAAACTGGGAGAGGATGCACCCTATCAGAGCAAGCCCTGCTATTGCAGCAAGCGCCTTTTTAGTGGAGATATATCTGCTCTTGTCGGCTGTTAGAGGCGCTCCTAATATCTCGGGACGCACAGCAAAGATAAAGGTTAAAATAGCAGCCGTTATCACCGCTTCGCCAACGCTTATAGCTAGATGTATAGGCAGCATAAGGAGGATAAAGGTTGTAAACGGCAGCTGTGTAATCCCTGAAGCCGTCGTTTCCAAAACTACACCCAAAGCCCCAAGCTGCAAGGCTATAACCACCGAAACTGAAGCTGCAAGGATTATCTTCCCACGCGTTAATCCGCTTTTAAGGATATTCTTATACACCAATGGGAATACTATAAGGGCGGGAATTACCCCCATGTTAAAGATATTAGCCCCCAACGCTAAAATTCCCCCATCTGCAAAGATCAGCGATTGTATAATCAGCACAGATGTTATGGCAAAGAGGGCGGCATACGGTCCTAACACCGCAGCTAAAAGGATGCTGCCCACAATATGCCCGCTGGAGCCTGTGAACGGCACTGTAAAATTCAACATCTGCAATGCAAAGACCAAAGCTCCCATAACAGCCATGAGGGGGATATTCCCTTCACGCGAGAAGTGCGCCTTCTCTTGTTCATCGCTATTTAACTTATAAGCGCTGTAACCGAGAGCGGCAATGGAAACCACCGCCATACCAACCCCTACCCCTCCCGACAAGAGGGCGTCTGACATATGCATATTAAACTCCTAAAAAGTAACACGATTTCAAAAGATAATAACACAAAATTTTGACAGGTGCAATATTACTTATTGCCGCCCTACCCCATTTTTTCGCTGAAAACAGCTTTAACTTCAATGGACGATCATGATCTCTAAAGGCATATCCCTGCTAGAAAGGATTTTATCCTTGAAAAAAGGGCATCCATCTGCTAGACTTATAGAGTATCCCCCAGCATATAAGAGAGGTTAGCGATGCCCTTAGATGTTTACCATTACATGACAGACTTGCGAAACATGAATGAAAAACGTGTTTGGAGTATGTTAAGCGAATATATTGATAACAACGATATGACCGGCGTTTGCCTCTGCCCAATATGCATTGTTGATATAGCTGCAATAACCTTAAATTCCATCCCCCCGCACTATCAAACGGAAGAAAATCTCATGGTAGCGGTGGAAAAAGTCTCTGATGTGGAGATATATAAACAGATAAAAAAGGCGATCTCTATAGTTGCTCTTAGACCGCACCATTAGGAGAAGCTTTTTTAATGTTTCCATACCTATTTAAGATCGGTTGGTTTGAGCTTCGCCTTTACAGCCTTATGCTCATTATAGCGGTCTTATTAAGCATATTCCTTATTTCCCGCCGTTCAAAAAGTTTAGGTTATGATCCGAAAAAAACTGAAAACATTATCATATTTACCTTTATCGGGGGAATACTCGGCGCTAGAATCTACTATGTACTCTTTAACTGGGATTTTTTTCGTGAGAACCTTAGAGAGATCCCCGCGGTCTGGCACGGCGGATTGGCAATCCACGGCGGCGTCATTTTAGGAGCAGCTGCCTTTTACTTTCTGTGCAGATATTACCGTTTCCCTTTCTTTAAGTTCACAGATATGGCCGCCCCCGCACTCCTGCTTTCTCAAGGCTTAGGAAGGTTCGGCAACTTTGCCAACGGCGAGGCTCATGGAGTTCCTGTCTTTACTCCTCCAGAGATAATTTTTAGCATTAAACCTACATTTCAAGCGTTTTGGAGAACGCTCTTGAACGCCGAACAGCTTCCAAACACCCCCCAAGCCATAACAACCCTCTATTACCGCCTTATCGCCGCTCCAATAAAGGTGGTTTTTGAGGGGAAAGATTATATTTTAAGAGAGTATGCACCGTGGGGGATAAGTTTTCCCGACACCTACTCCCCCCAAGCCTATCGTGAATTCGGCGTTATGCCGGTGCACCCCACCTTCTTTTATGAGATGATCTTAAACTTTATAGGTGCGGCAGTGTTATTCAACCTCTGGAAAAAAGACAGCAATATAGGCGCGGGAGCAATTACCGCTCTGTATTTTGCTATGTATGCTCTTATACGAGGGTTTGTAACATTTTTTAGGGCGGATGATCTTATGCTCGGTTTTTTACGCGCCCCCCACATCGCCAGTATACTCTTTCTCTTAATTGCCCTTGCTATATATCTTTCTCGGAAAAACAGAAAAGGAGCTTTAGGAGATTAAAAACTCATCAATTCCACTCCATTATATTTTTGGATAGTCAACCTGCCGTATCTTTGGATAGCTGCATTATGGCAAGTTATCTCTGCTTTATTATTGAAAGCCTTTATCTCTTGCTTTGTAAACGTCAATTTTTTCCCTGTTGGTTCGATGCAAGAGAGGTTCACAGCCGTATTATTGCTATAAACAATTTCAAATACCACGCCATTTTGAAAATAGATTCTGCTTAGTCCGTCATATACATCATCCTTATAAAAAGTTTCTGTTTGTATTAACCCATTTTCGTAATAGTTTCTAGCCCAACCATTTAGTTTTCCGTTTTTATAATTCTTTTCAAATACAGCTTTTCCAGTTTCAGAATACATTCGTATCATTTCCATCTCTTTTCCATCTATAATATATTCCTCAAAATGCAATTTGCTGTTTGTGGGAAAATCATAATACTTTCTCAACAATCCTGTTATCGGTTTATTGTCAGATTTACTTATATAAGTCTTGCTGTCATTATTATAATACACGTCAGTTCCGTATATATATTCTTTGTGCTCTGCCTTTTGAGCAAAAATAAGCGGAGAGATAAGGACAAAAAAGATTATGAAATAATAATTACGCATAAAAGCTCCAAAACCTAATTATACTCCAATAATTCTACATTAGCGGTGTTTGTATTGTCAATTATTTTTGTTGTTTTCACACTTAAAAAAAGCGCAAATCTTCCACCTCTTTACATGTCTGCTGGTATAGTTTAGGGGAGAATAAGGTTCTATCCGCCGATGGCTGCGGCGTCTGCACCGGAATAGCAGCAGCGGCGTTTCCTGAATTGACGGCATCTGCTGAATTGACGCCGTTTACTGCAACTATCGGAGCTGTGTTGTTTTGAGGGGCGGCTAATCTCTCTTCTACAATAGGGGTGACGGCGTCAACAACGGCAGCGACTATTCTATCTGCAGTTTCAAGCATCCCAACCTCAAATGGGTTTTTATCATCAAAAAACTCTCCAAAATCAGCAAGGTTTTCTTCAAGGGTCAATTCACTGTCTGCTAATTTATCCTCAAAGAATTCTCCGCCCTTTTCAAAATCCTCAAGAGTGAGATCTTCATTAACATCTGCTATAGGAGAGGCGGCTTTGTGGGCGTCATCTCTCATTAAGCGCACTAAAGAGAGCGGATCATAAATATTTCTCTGAAAAGCATCTTGTATACGGGATTTTATCTGCGCTTTAAGATTATTATTGTTAAACGTCTTGCTTAAAAAACCTCTGTCGTCTGCAATGGCGGCGGCTTCATCCAAAAAGCCCGCCACCCCGCCTCTCTCTGCTGCATAGTTGAAGAGGGCGTTCAAGATCGGCTTTGGGGTATTGGGGTTTTTTGCAACTGATACTCCAAACTCAGAAGGTTTGTTCAGAGCGGCTGATTTTAAGAGCCCAGGCGGGATATTGGGGTTTTCTAGGAGAGCCTTGCGAACAACTTTGTTTTCCACATTTTCATCAGAGAGCCATCCAACAGGGAAAAAGTTCTGAAAATCATAGTTTTTAAGCGCTGGGTTAGATAAGGCGGCTCTTTTAGTCTGCGGATCGGCGTCTAAAGCCAGTTCTACAAGAACATCCTCAGGGGTGTTGGGGTTTTGGGCTATCCCTCTGCGGACGCAGGGGTCGGGATTTTTTTTATGATATATAAGTTGAGCGCTGCCGACGCAAGGGCCGGCATATATCTTTGCTCTATTATCACAGCTGGCGGCCTCATATACAGGTTCAACGGCGTCTAAAGCAAGCTGGGTTAGATTGGGGTTGTCTAAGATGGCGGAGCGGGTGAGTTCGTCTCTATCTTTTGCCAATGAGAGCAATTTATCCGCCGCGGTGTTCGGGTTTTTTGCGGCGTTCCTGCGCACTAGAGGGTCTTTATCCTCCGCCAGCTGCGATAATCTGCCTTTTGGGGTGTTTTTATTAGCCGCTGCGCCTGAGCGCAGCTTAGAGTCTTGATGAAGAGCAAGTTTATCCAGCAATTCTGATGAGACGGCAGGATTTTGCGCCGCATCTTGAGCATAGCCGTTCTGTATCAGCCAGCGAAAGGCGTCATTTTCCAGCGGTGCATTTTGAGCTAAGGCTTTTAAGAGGGGTTCATCCGCT
>JAISNW010000215.1 GCA_031276055.1 Deferribacteraceae bacterium
GCAGATACTTCTCTTTTATCATCACCCGAGCGGATGCAGAGCCTAAACCGTCTCCTGACGGGTTAAATAAAATTTTAGATAAGTTTGGTCAAACTTCAGCAGTCTATATCGGAGATTCCGCTGTCGATTATGAGGCGGCGCAGAACGCCGGGATAGACTTTATAGGGTATAAAACCAATATTGAGGGTGTAAACTCCATATCTAAACACTCTGAAATCTTTAAGTTCTTGAGCAGACAGCGCCTACCTTTTTGACACCGAAATTGTGTTATAGATAACCGATGAATAGTGCTGCATCGGGCGGTACCAACGAGTTGATCTTATAGCCTTAGCATCTTCGGCGGTGGCTGCCTGGCTCATCTGATAAGCTGTCAGTTCGTCAATATGGAACTCCTGTTCAACTAAAGACCTAATAGCATGATCTTCAATATCTGTAACCCACTTAGGGTAGTTATAGCGCAAGATGTCCGACTCGCGGCTTTTTTTGCGCATCTCTTCGCGGCAGTCGCTGCAAAAAGCCCGTTTAACGCTCTTAGCTTTAGGGGTGAACTCCTTATTGCATTTTATGCACTTTATCAGCTTAGGGGGGAGCTTTTTAGCTGTTTGCAAAAATTGTTCGAGATCCTCCAAAGTAAAGCCGTAGCTCTTGAAGTGGTTATAAAACGCTATAGAGTTAATCCCCATCGCTTTACTGAAACCTGCATAGGATATCCTTTTCGTTTCAAGCACATTGTCAATAGCATGAACCAATTTGTCATACTTTTTTGTCTCAACTTTTTTACACAACATTTTACACCTCATGTTTCAGATAATACAAACACCTTGAAACCATCAAAATGCCAGCATCCATACATAAAGCATAATCAATGCCAAAAAAAAGATTATAAATAATAGATAGTTATATGATTATTCCTTCTGTTGTATCTGCAATAAAAGTTGCTATAGAAATGGAGATTATACTATTAATGCGCCTATCGGGCATTAGCAATAAAAGTTGCTCTGCAACAAAAGTTGAAAGATATTTTTTTATTCAGTGCGTTTAAGTTCTCACTGCATCCACTTTTTTGAAAAGAAACGCGCAGCGGATAGCGCCGCTTGGCTCACAAAGGTTAGGTTCATAGCCCACCAAACTCCATCCGCCCCCCAATCAAAAGTAATCCCTAAAAGGTATGCAGCGGGCAGCCTTACCGCCCATAGGCTCACAAGGGTATATTTCATGATTGATCTGGTATCCCCCGCACCCGCCAACGCTCCGCCGAAAGCTAGGTGCGCCGCCACTAGGGGTTCTGATAGCATTACTATTTTGAGATATCCCACTATATTGCGGTAAACTTCAGGGTTGGCGGCGCCGTTTGCATCTTTTGAGGCTAAAAAGGCTGCAATAGGCGAGGCAGAGATCAGAACCGCCGCCGTAATGACAACCACAGTTATAATAGATAAAAGCGCAGTGATAAGAGCGGCGTTAAAAGCCTCTGCGGGTTTATCCTCTCCTAAAAAATTCCCTACAGCAACCGCATTAGCCATATTAAAAGCGAAGGCGGGCATAAAAATAATAGATTCTATCCGTAAGCCTGCGGTTAGAGCCGCCATAGTTTCCACACTTCCGAGCGGCAGCCTCGCTATAATATAAAATATTGCAAAGCTGGAGAATTGCCAGCTAAACATTACAATTGCAGAAGGCCAGCTTATATTCGCCGTCTTTAGCATAAGCTCTTTGGAAAAGCGCCGCAGCGCTCTATCGCCGCTCTGGCGCAAAACAACTCCGCCCGTCATAATAAAAGCTGAAAACCAGCTGACTGATGTAGAAAGCGCTATCCCTATATAGCTTAGGGGGGTGAGAAATACGAAGATAAAGTTTAGGGCGATGTTCAGGCAGGCGGCTGCAATCATCACTTTCATAGAAACGGATATAAGCCCCGTTGCCCTTAAAATTCCGTTGAAGAGGATAGCCATAAGGTGGAAAAAGAGCCCTATATTGTAAAATATAGCAAGATTAACCGCTTCTTCTTGAACAGGCGGCGCTAAATTCATATTTCTCAAAATTAACGGAGCAACAATGGTTGCTATAGCAGTTATAACTAGGGAAACGGCGGCGGCAAAGCAGACAGTTGTAAATATTGCAGGCGGGAGATCCTTTTTTTCTGAGGGCTTGTGAAGATGCGGGAGACAACCGCAATCGTCCCCACCGTCACAGCGTTAATAATAAAGGTAAAGATGAAATATGTCTGATTTGCCACCCCCACCGCCGCCTGCGTCTGTTTGCCCAACAATCCCGCAATAAGGGTGTCCGTAAGGTTTATAAGCACATCGAAGCCCATGATGACAAGGATCGGAAAGGTGAGCCGCCAACTTGCAAGCAGGTATCCCCGCAACTGTTTACGCACGCTTTTTATAGCTCTTAAACTCCCTAGAAAGCACTGCAACAACAAAGATTAGGGAGATAAAATCCCCAACGGGAAGGGTATACCAAACCCCTGAAAGCCCAAAAAAGAAGGGGAGGATAAGGATTGCGGGGATATAGACCAAAATCTGCCTCAATAGAGATAAGAAGAGGGCTATACCGGACTTCCCTATAGAGAGCATATAATTTGTTCCCACTATACTTACAGCCACTGTCGGCAGCAAGAGCGCCATCTTTCTTATGGCGTCTAGGGTAATCTCCAGCAGCTCAGGATCTTTATTGAACATAAGGATCATAGGTTCGGGGAAAAAGAGCGCGCATATATAGCCCACAGTGAGAAAGGCTGTTGCCGCCAATACAGTTATAAAAAACGCCTTCTTCGCCCTCTCATAATTTCTAGCGCCGTAATTAAAGCCGACTATCGGCTGCATCCCTTGCGTAAGCCCGAAGACCGGCATAAAATAGAGCATTAAGATGGCGCCTACTGTGGTCATCGCCCCCACTGAAAGATCGCCGCCGTATTTCATAAGCACATTGTTAGTAAGCGCTTGGGAGAAACTCATAGCAAAATTTAAGACGAATGGGGTTATCCCTATAACAACGATCATCTTTAGATATATCTTTTTTGGGATTAGAGATGAAAAATCCAACGTTAGATTAGCCCGTTTTGAAAAGTAATATTCCAGCCCTATAATTGTGCTTATCGTTTGCGAAATTACAGTGGCGAGCCCTGCTCCGAAGACCCCCATATTAAAGACAAATATAAATAGATAATCAAGGGGGACGTTCAAGAGCGCCCCTATTATCATAATCGCCGCAGAACGTTTTGGGCTGCCGTCAGCGCGGATAATATGGTTTAAGCTGATCCCGAGCAGCCATGGGATAAAACCTATAGCTATTGCAGCCATATAGCTTTTAGCATATGGGGCGGTAAGAGCGCTTGCGCCGAAAAGTTTTAGGATGCTGTCAGAAAAGAGAAAGTAAATTACAGTAAGAGCTCCCCCCGTCAAGACCGAGAGAGTAAAGGCATTCCCCGCCATCGCCTTTGCACGCGCTAGTGCGGCGCGCCCCATCTCTAAAGACATATTGGTGGCTGCTCCGATTGCAATTAGAAAAGCGAAGGCCATAGCAACCGTCATAATGGGGAGGGCTATTCCTACCCCAGAGATAGCGAGAGCGCCTATATCAATACCCCCTGCGGAGCTTATATCCGCAGGTTTCGGCATATTGCCGATAAACAGCCTGT
Organism: Deferribacteraceae bacterium; assembly: GCA_031276055.1. GTDB lineage: Bacteria > Chrysiogenota > Deferribacteres > Deferribacterales > JAISNW01 > JAISNW01. The sequence goes on from JAISNW010000215.1 coordinate 3,647, forward strand.
CCACAAAGTTATATACGGCGTTTACCAGCATACTTATTATTGCGGGAACAGAATACTTAAAGATGAGCCTGCCTAAAGGCATGCTTGCAAGGGGGTTGTTGTCTATCATAAAAGCCTGATATTATAGGACTCTGCGGCTATTTGCAACAAAAATAACTCAATAAATAGGGCGCGGTAAGTTGAACTATCCTTTCAACAGCTGCTTAAATCTATTGCGAACCTGTTTTGCTTTACCGCAGGTAAACTTCCCCTCGCTGCATCTCCCATTTACACATGCAGGGCCTCCTAATGAAAAAATTGATGGAGCGGCGGCATTCACTAACTTCAACATTTCCACAGCAAGTTCTCTGATCTCCCATTGGGCGCGTTCACAGCAACGCAGCCTAAAAAAGTGTAAAAGTTCTCGAGCGTTCATGGTGATAATGATCTTTGTTTCGCACGCATTAGGCAGAAGGTACCGTGCATCTTCTTTGGCAACCCCAAGTTCTATTAACTTTACATAACTCTCTGAGGCTGCTTGTATAGCTTTGCAGAACTCTCTCTTAGCAAGGCTGTTGCCGCGAACAGACGGCGGCGTGATATAAGCGAAGTTGTCATGGGAAACATATCGCTGGGATTTTTGAGAATAACTAGCGATTCGGTGGCGCACTAACTGATGTGTAAGAGTTCGCGACACCCCTTCTACCCCAAATGTAAATGAGATGTGTTCAAATACAGAGGTATGCCCCATAGATGCAATATTGGAGATAAATACATCTTGCTCAACAGTAGACAGAGCATCTTTCAGGGATGATATGTCCGCCGCAGAGTAGCACAGTTTAGCCGCCAACGCCGCAGTTTCCGCTCGGTTGGTTTGTGAAAGCAGAGCCACGCTGATCCGCTTTTCCCTTGCATCAGGGTTGCTGCCGGTTTTCTCTGCCTTTTCGGGCATATCTACTTTGTCTTTCTACTCTTTCTGTTTTTATCAGGCTCTGGTGCAGGTTCAACTTTTGCATACTTACGCATATACTTTTCAACTCTGCCCGCGGTGTCCACAAATTTCTGCTTCCCAGTAAAGAATGGGTGGCAACTAGAACAGATGGCAATTCCTGCCTTCTGGGTCGTGGAGCGGGTGGCCAACTCCGCCCCGCACGCACACTTAAACGTAACCTCTTTATATTGCGGATGTATCCCTTCTTTCATAACATGCTCCTAAAAATAGCTCTACCTATAGTGGAGTAAGGATTATAACTATAATATAAAAAAGATCAAGGAAGTTTTCTTGCTGCACTGTTTATTAACTGCATTAGCTTTAGGGCGTTTTGGGGAGCGCACCCTTGAGCTACATTGGCAAAGATTATTATTGCCGCCTTTGCTGTAATAGAGGTGTGTTGAACATCCTGCAGCAATTTCAGCAGTTCCTTTTCAGAATAGGAGTAATCAAGGTATTTATCCGCCCCAACTATCCACTTTGGGCTGCGTCCATAGAGTTTATAATATTGGTAGTAGTTAAAAGAGGTAGGAAAGTATGGGGCTGCCCCCTTTATATCAGGCATATCTATAGTTGTAAGCCCTATATCATTCTCACGGAAGAGGTCGAAAGTCTTCTCTTTATACCAAGTTCTGCTCTGAAGTTCTATGAAGAACGGGTATCCCTTGAAGGCATTCCTTAGATTTACAAGCCTCTGATAATTAGCCTTGCTGCAAACAAAGGATGGGAGAAAATCCGCAAAAAAACTCTCCAACACCCCTGTATCTGCAAGGGGCGCTATCCCATTCAGAAACTGAGCGATCAGAGCTTTGTCAGAGGGGTAGTGCATAATGGCTTTAGGTATCCTAACTGAAAAGCGCACAGACTTTTCGGTGCGCTTTAATATGTGTTCTATCTTGTCTCTTTCAGGAAAACGGTAGAAGGTGTAAGCAAGCTCAACAAAGTTAAAGCCCTGCTCCGCATAATAGGAGAGCATGTCATAATTATTAATCTTTTCAGGAGCAAAATTTCCCTTCCAGTCCTCATGGTTATAGCCGCTGGTTCCAATATAAACTGGCGTGCCGTTTAGGAGCATCCTAGAGCACAGCTTGCCTTAGGGTGGCTATCTGTTCCGGGGTAAGCTGCCCGCTGCGCTCCATGCCTAATAGCTTTGCTATCACCGTTTTTACTGCGGAAGGATTGCGTTCAAGGTCTGTCTTGGAAGGAACAGAGACAATTTTAGACAGCTTTGCAACATCTATCTTGCTCGCATCTCCAGAGGTAATAACAGCTGTGAGAGCTTGGACTATCTCACCAAGACCGCGGTTTTCCATCCCTGCTTGCAGGTGCGGCGGTGTAGGAGCCCGTTTTACAGTGGAAGGGTGGG
>JAISNW010000039.1 GCA_031276055.1 Deferribacteraceae bacterium
AGAGCCGTAGCCATCCTCTCCAGGAATAGCGGTTTGAACTGCTCCACTGGCGTTGGTTTCCACAAATAAGTTTTCCCCAATCGCTTTTAAGCCCGCAGGATTTATAAAGCGGGCAATCTCTATCTGTCCTAGCTCCGTCTCGTCAATATCCCCCGGTAGATAGCCGGAAAAGATTCCATCTCTGCTGATGCTAAGCTCTAAAAGGTTTTCAGGCACAGTTATATTCGGGAAGAGGAGGTAGCCTTGCGGGGTGGTGACATTGCCGTCTGCATCTATCTGAAAAGCGCCTTGACGGGTATACCCTGTTGTTCCGTCAGGCAGTGTAACCTGAAAGAATCCATCCCCTTCAATAGCAACATCAGTTGGAACTTCCGTGTAGCTGTAGTTTCCTTGACTGAAAATCTTCTGTATCCCAACAACATTTACACCTAAGCCTTCTTGTATCCCTGTAGGGTGCTGTATTCCAGCGGATGTTAGAGTGCCTGCGGCTTTAATCTCCTGATACATCAGATCTTCAAAGATGATCCGGCCTTTCTTAAAACCTTGAGTATTAACATTGGATAGGTTGTTGGCGATGTTGTCAATGTGCATCTGCTGGGCTGCCATCCCTGTTGCAGCTGAAAAAAGCGATCTTAGCATATATTATCTCCTTAAAATATTTATTCCGTCAAAAATTTACATGCGCGCTATATCGTTGGCGGCTTTGTCATTAAGAGAATCGTAGGTTTGCACCATCTTTTGATACATCTCAAACCCTCTTAAAGCATCTACCATCCTGACCATTTCAAGAATAGGGTTTACATTGCTCATCTCCACAAAACCTTGAGAGAGCTTTATATTTTCAGGGATTTCTGGAAGGATGCCTACAGCGGAAAAGAGATTGCGCCCCACCTTCTGCAGCTTTTCTGTTTCAGTGAAGGCGGCGATGTCAATCTCCCCTATGGGAGCGTTGTTGACGTAAATTGCGCCGTCCGGGGTGATATTAGGTTGACCTGCATTAGCGGGAACAACTATAGGCGCCCCTGTAGCGCGATCAAGGAGGTAAAAGCCGTCATGGGTGACAAGCTGCCCCTCAGCGTTTAGGGTAAACTCCCCATCCCTTGTGTAGCGGATGCCCCACGGAGTTTCAACAGCAAAAAATTGTTTAGGGTTCTCCAGCGCCAGATCAAATTTATTCCCTGTTTCTTTTAATGGACCTGCGGTCTGGTTTACACTAATTTCATCAAGTTTAACAGAAGAGTTGATAGTTTTGTTGTATAAGCTCTTCTGAATCAGATTTTGCGGCATCCGTCTATCAATCGGGCGGTATTCTGAGAATACAGGGAGATCTCTCTTATAACCTGCTGTATTGATATTTGCTAGATTATTTGAGATGGCGCTGACCCTCGCCTCTTGCATTAAAAGACCGCTTGCGGCTACATAAAGTCCGTTTTGCATATATTATAACCTCTCTTATCTTATGAAAAAGCCTGAGGGAGCGCTTCTTTGAAGATGCGTTCAAAGCCTTTTAAGGTTAAATATTTAACCTCTCTAGCATACTTTGATGGGCGGTAATAGAAGTTTGCATCTGAGGAGCTTTTAATATCCGCTTGGGCAAAAAAGAACGGCTCCTCATCTGGATCTAAGATAGTAATATTAATAGAGGATGTATTAGTGCCGATAAGAGAGCGGTTAGACTCCTCTACATCGACCATTATAATATAATCCGCCTCATCCAGCGCCTCAGTAACTTTACCAAACCTATTCATTTTAAGATAAGAGGCTAAAAGACGTGTGTAGCTCTTATCATAGCTCTTTTTACCGTTGTGGTCTATATGTGCAGTAGGAACGATAAAATATGTGCTCTCTGCAGGGAGCTGTTGAAAGGTATGAAAGTTAAAAGTTGTAAAAGCCGCCTCTGTTTTGTCATATAAGAGAGAAGAGAAGTTTGTTTCGGCATCCACTAAGACAGCGACCTGCCAAAAACCTGTTGAGAAACCTTTAACAGGGTTATAAACCATCTCTAAGTCGCTTCCCTTAGTGCACGCTGTTAGAAACGCAAAAACCGCGGCAGCTGAAATTACTCTTTTAAGCATATATTCCCACCATTAGCTTGTTAAAGTTAGTCAAGCAAGAATTATGCCAAAAAGAGAGCTTTTAATAGTTTGGTATTTTGCTGATTTTTTATTTAAGTTTCCTTGTATTCCTGCCGATATACAAGTTATGTGTTAGAATGACCATATGAGAGGTCGTATGAGAGGGATGGGGTTCACGCCCCCATCCCTTTTTTGCGCCATTATATTTATCGTTGTTCTATTCCTTTTTTTATGCTATTAATCTACTTCTGATCAAAACAAAACGGAAAGAGTATATGCGAAGCGATGCAATCAAAATAGGTATTGAAAGGGCGGGGGCGCGGGCTCTCCTTTACGGAACCGGCGTAACCCAGAGCGAACTCAAGAAACCTTTTATAGGCGTCTGTTCCAGCTTTACAGACCTAATTCCCGGTCATGCGGGGATGAGAAATCTTGAGCGGGCGATAGAGAAAGGAATCCACACCGGCGGCGGGCATAGCTTTATATTCTGCGTGCCTGGCATATGCGATGGAATTGCTATGGGACATGCGGGGATGTTCTACAGCCTCCCTTTAAGAGAGCTTATTGCAGACAGCATTGAATGCGTTGTTCAGGCGCACGCATTAGATGGGGTGGTCTTTCTCACAAACTGTGACAAGATAACCCCAGGTATGCTTATGGCGGCGGCGCGCCTTGACATCCCAGCTATCTTTGTTACAGCGGGTCCTATGCCTACCGGCGTTTGGAGGATGAAAAAACGTTCTTTCATAAACGACACATTTGAAGCTATAGGGCGCTATAAGTTGGGGGAGCTGGACGAAGCTGAGCTTTGCAACCTTGAAAGATCCGCCTGCCCTGCTGAAGGTGCATGTCAAGGCTTATTTACAGCGAATACGATGGCCTGCCTTACAGAAGTTATGGGACTTAGCCTCCCTGGTTGCGCCACCGCTCTGGCAGTGCAGGCAAAAAAGCTGCGGATTGCTTTTGAATCTGGGGTTGCAGTATGTTCTCTTGTTAAAGATGATATTACTCCTTCAAAGATATTAAACGAAAATGCTTTTCATAACGCTATCACAGCGGATATGGCTTTAGGCGGCTCTACAAACACCGCCCTCCACCTGCCCGCCATTGCCAACGAAGCGGGGGTTGCGCTTGATCTCAACTCTTTTGATAGGTTGAGCAGAACCACCCCCCACATTACATCTATAAATCCCGGCGGCGAGTTTTATATGGAAGATTTAGACAGCGCCGGCGGCATTCCAGCCGTTCAAAAGCAGCTCATGCCGTTGCTGAAAGATAATCCCACTGTAAGCGGGCTCAATGTGAGCGGGATAGCAGAGGCTGCAGAAGTT
>JAISNW010000261.1 GCA_031276055.1 Deferribacteraceae bacterium
CGGTATATCTTGCCACTTACGCCTCCTTAAACCAGAATTATATCCTTCTCCGCTTTCTTGGGCGGCATCCGTTATGAGGGATTGGAGTTATATCTTTAATAGTGGTAACGGCAATCCCCGCCGCTTGTATCGCCCTAACAGCGCTTTCACGCCCAGAACCTGGACCTTTTATGGACACTTCCACCTCTTGCACCCCTGCCTCCCGCGCTTTTTTTGCAGCAGAATCCGCCGCCAACTGCGCTGCAAATGGGGTTGACTTGCGAGAGTTCTTAAAGCTGTTGCCGCTGCCGCCCGTAGCCCAACAGATTACATTTCCATTGAGATCAGAAAAAGTAACATGTGTATTATTAAATGAGGAGCTTATGTGTGCGATTGCTCTAGGAACAATCTTCTTCTCTTTTTTACCGCCGCGCTTTGTCTGTGCCATATAAGCCTCCTATTTCTTCTTAATGCCGCGTTTGCCCGCTAAACCGCGTCTAGTGCGGGCATTGCTTCGAGTTTTCTGTCCGCGGCATGGCAGATTATTCCTATGCCTTACCCCGCGGTAGCAGTTAATCTCCACCAAACGCTTTATAGATAAAGAGACCTCTTTGCGAAGATCCCCTTCCACCTTAACATTTGCATCAAGGTAGTTGCGTATATCGGCAATCTCCTGTTCGGTGAGCTCCCCCACCCTTTTAGTAGAAGATATCCCCGTATCGGTTAAAACCTTCCGTGCAGTCGGACGCCCCACTCCAAATATGTAGGTAAGCCCTATCTCAACCTTTTTGTTATTCGGTATGTCAACACCTGCAACTCGCGCCACTAAAAGCCTCCTTAATCTAGCCTTGTCTCTGCTTATGGCGGGGGTTTTCGCATATTACCCGCACAACGCCTTTACGTTTCACAATCTTACATTTGCTGCAGATCGGCTTAACACTCGCTCTAACTTTCATAATATAACCTCAATTAACCGCAAGTTCATATCTATATTCATCTCTTCGGTCTATTTCTGCCTATAAGTAATCCTGCCTCGAGTTAGATCATAGGGAGACAACTCCACCGTCACTTTATCTCCAGGGAGAATCCGTATGAAATTCATCCGCATCTTTCCCGAAAGGTGCGCAGTTATCACATGCTTATTTTCAAGCTCTACCTTGAATGTAGCGTTGGGCAGCGCTTCGCTTACCACACCCGCCGCTTCAATTACTTCTCCTTTCTTTGACATTGCTTAATACCCTTAATTTATACCTTAACCTGAAACACCGCTTACCCGCGCATCCCACACATACAACGGCGGCAATGAAACAAAGTTCTCACACAAAATAGAAAAAAAGTCAAGTAATACTTAGCTTTCACAAAGGGTGTTAAGCCTTCTGAATATTATGCTGTTAATATCTGCAAGCCCTCTCTAGTTATCGCCACCGTATTCTCATAGTGAGATGAAATTTTGCCGTCTTTAGTGCTGCATGACCAACCATCCAACTTTGATGTTGCAATATGGTAATCCCCCATAGTCAGCATCGGCTCTATAGCGAGCACCATCCCATTCCTTAATTTAGGACCTCTGCCCGCAGGTCCGTAGTTCGGGATAGGGGGATCTTCATGAACCGATCTGCCTATCCCATGTCCAAGCATATCTCTAACAACTCCAAAGCCCGCCGCTTCCGCTGTGAGCTGCACAGCGTTTGAAATATCTGATAACCGTCCGCCGTGCACAGCTTTTTTTGACCCGCTGATAAAAGCATCCTCAGCGGCTTTTATCAACTTTGCCGCCTCATCTGTTATATTCCCTACTGGGTATGTTCGGGCGGCATCCGCATGAAATCCGTTGCGAAAAGAGCCTATATCAACACTAACAATATCCCCTTCCACCAGCTTTCGGGAAGAGGGTATCCCATGAACCACCACCTCGTTTACACTAATGCAGGCGGCGGCAGGAAAACCTCTATACCCCAAAAAAGAGGGAACCGCCCCGCGTTTAGCTAGAATATCCTCAACTAAACGGTTTATTTCAACAGTGGCAACTCCTGGTTTTATAAATTCTGAAAGTCTGTCAAATATCTCTGCAAGGATAGCCCCATTTGCCCTAATAATCTCTATCTCGTGGTTGCTCTTTAGGTATATATCCACTATCAGCTGTCCAAGAAGGCCTTTATCTTGCTGTATACATCAGAGGGTTCTGCTGCGCCGTCTAAAGAGAGAACGATCCCCCGTTTCTCATAAAGCGGCTTTATTATTGCGGTGCTCTCATGGAAAACCTTTAACCTCTTAGAGAGGGCAGCCTCTGTATCATCATCGCGGCATATCAGCTTCTCTCCGTCAAAGTTGCATATCCCTGCCTCTCTCGGCGGATTAAACTTTAAGTGGTAAACTCTGCCGCATGCAGGGCAGCTTCTCCTCCCTGTAATCCTCTCATATATAAGCTCATCAGGAACTTCAAGAGAGATGACGTGGGTTAATCTATATTTGAGGTCTTTCTCCAACATCTCGTCAAGAGCCTCCGCTTGCACGACCGTTCGCGGAAAACCGTCTAAAATGAATCCATTTTTGGCATCCCCGCCTTTCAAGCGTTCGCTCATAACCCCTACAATAAGAGAATCGGGGACTAAAAGCCCTTGCGTCATATAATTTTTTGCTTCTTTTCCTAAGGCAGAGCCGTCCTTCACCGCTTTTCTCAATATATCGCCGGTGGATATCTGAATAACCCCATAGTCACGGATTATATTTTCAGACTGCGTGCCTTTGCCTGAACCAGGCGCCCCTAAAAAAAGAACATTAATCATAGCTAATTATACCTTCCCCTTATCCGCCCCTGTTTCAAGAAACCGTCATAGTTATTGGTTATAAGGTGAGCCTCAATCTTCTGGATAACATCTAAACCAACTCCTACAACAATAAGAACGCTTGTGCCGCCGAAGTAAAACGGCATATTGAACCAAGAGATTATTATCTGAGGGAGGATCGCCACCAGAGCTAGATATATAGAGCCAACAAAAGTCAACCTAGAAAGCACATAATCTATAAAATCTGCTGTTGCCGCTCCTGGACGTTTGCCCGGAATTACCCCGCCGGATTTCTGTATATTTTCCGCTATATCGTTAGGGTTAAAGATAATAGACGTATAAAAATAGGTGAAAAACACTATAAACACAGTGGATAGCACGTAATACGGCCAGTTGGAGGGAGAGAAAAAGCTGCTTATCATCTGCGTAGTGGGAGTGTTAATAAAAGTAGCCAGAGTAGGCGGAAGCGTAACAATTGTGGATGCGAATATTATAGGTATAACGCCCGCCGGATTTAGCTTTAATGGGAGATAAGAGGTCACAGTTTGCGAGCGCGCCCCGATTGTGCCTTTTCGAACATACTGAATAGGCAGCCGTCGTTGGGATGTTTCCATAAAAACTATAGCTATAAAAGCCGCAGCCATTACAGCAAGAGCTATTAGAAGAGGGATAATCTCTATCTGCCCCAACCTAACAAGCGTCCATGTCTGAGTGAGAGCAGAAGGGAGGGCGGCGATAATGCCCGCCATAATTAACAGCGACATCCCATTGCCAATTCCAAAAGAGGTGATCTTCTCCCCCAACCACATTAAGAATATAGTGCCTGTGGTAAGAGTAAGGGCGGTGATCAACCTAAAGCTCCACCCGCTTGACATGGCGACATTCATCCCCTCAAGCCCAATAGCGATGGCAAAACCTTGAAAGAAGCTGATGAAAACGGTGAAATATCTAGTGTATCGAGTTATCTTCTCTCTGCCTTCTGTTCCCCTCTTTTTAAGCTCACCAAGGTGAGGGATGACAACCGTTAAGAGTTCAAGGATAATAGAGGCGGATATATACGGCATAACGCCCAGTCCAAAAACTGTGAGCTTTTTAAGCGCTCCGCCTGTAAACATATCGAGAAATCCGAAAAGGTTGCCGCCTGAATTCTCAAAAAAACGAGCCAACGCCTCTCCATCGATGCCTGGGGTAGGCACATGCACCCCTAACCTGAACACAGCAAGAAGCCCCAACGTCATAATTATGCGCCTGCGCAGATCAGGAATTGCAAATATATCTTCTATCTTCTTAAACATGCTTATTTCTTTATCGGTTTAGCTTGTTTACTAGCTTTTTTGGCAGCCTTTGCAAGATAGCGCTCTCTAACAACCTCTTTCTCCTTAAACGGAGGGATAATTTCAACTTCTCCGCCCGCTGCCTGCACCTTTTCCATAGCTGTTTTAGATATTTTATGAACCTTAAAAGAGAGTTTCTTATTAAACTCCCCATCCCCTAATATCTTCACTCCCGCTCTATCTCCGTGGATAAGCCCAAACGCTTTAAGAGTTTCGGTATTTACAAGCGAACCTTCTGTGAAATATTTATCAACACTCTTGAGGTTCACCGTTTCATAAACAGTAGAAAAACGCGCATTGCTAAAACCTCTTTTAGGAATTCTGCGGGTCATAGGCATCTGCCCGCCTTCAAAGCCTGGCTTTGTTTGACCGCCGGAGCGCGCCTTCTGCCCTTTATGCCCCTTTCCAGCTGTTGTGCCAAGCCCCGAGCCTGTGCCGCGTCCAAGCCTCTTTCTAGCTCTATTTGCCCCTTTTGCAGGTTTTAATTCATGTATAAACACTTGCGCATCACTCCTCGTCAACTTGATTTATCTTAATAAGCTCTGAAATATCTTTATTGCGGACTTCCGCCACTTCATCCACCGTTCTAATCTTGCTAAAACCGTTCAGAGCGGCATATAACGAGTTAAACGGATTTCTGCTGCGGACAGATTTCGCAAGGATATTATGCACCCCTGCAAGTTCAAAGAGGGAGCGCACCGCACCGCCTGCTATAATGCCTGTGCCAGGCGCTGCAGGTTTCATTACAATCTCGCTTGCCCTATAGCAGCCGAGCACTTCATGAGGGATGCTCCCCTTCACCACAGGGATGGATATAATATTCTTTTTAGCGGCTTCTAAGGCTTTACGGATCGCATCAGGCACTTCACGCGCCTTGCCATGCCCTACCCCAACCTTTCCATTCCTATCGCCTACCACCACAAGAGCGGTAAACTTAAAGATGCGTCCACCCTTTACAACCTTAGTAACTCTTCCTATATGGACAATCTTGTCCGCAAACTGTTTTTCTTCTGTCATCAAAATTTAATCCTCCGTCTAAAACGCCAGACCGTCAGAACGGGCTGCATCTGCTAAAGCCTTAATCCGCCCGTGGTATAAAAAGCCCCCGCGATCAAAGACCACAGCGGAAATCCCCAACTTTTTCGCCCTAGAAGATAATAGTTTACCCACAGCTTCGGCGGTTTTAATATTTACTCTCCCGCCAAACTCGCTTCTAACCGCTGTTTCAAGAGAGCTGGCCGCCGTCAACGTCACTCCCTCGTTATCATCGATAATCTGAGCGTAAATATAACGGTTGCTTCTAAAGACTGCAAGACGAGGGCGTTCCGCCGTTCCCCTTACCTTTTTGCGAAGTCTAGTATGGCGTCTGTCTCTACTAAGCTGCCTTTCGTTAGTTTTCACCTATGAACTCCTATTTTTTACCTGACTTGCCTGCTTTTAACAGCACATGCTCGCCATGGAAACGAATTCCCTTGCCAAGATAATGTTCCGGCTTGCGTAGAGAACGAACTTCAGCCGCAACACGTCCTACAAGCGCTTTGTCAATCCCCTTAATCAATATCTTATGCTGCCCTTCAATGCTGAACTCTATACCTGCAGGCGGTTCAACTATAGTAGGGTGGGATTTGCCTAGGCTTAAATCCAGCGCCTTGCCTTTCATTGCCGCTCTGTATCCGCCCTTTGGATCAACAATATCAAGAGTTCTCACAAAGCCTGCGGTAACTCCCGTGATCATATTTGCAATCAACGTCCTTGTGAGCCCATGCAAACTAGAGGCTTGACTGCTCTCTTCTTTTGTTTCTACAAAGATAGTATTATTCTCAACTTTTATCCCTATGAGAGCAGGCAGTTTGTGTGAAAGCCTCCCCTTGCTCCCTTCTACATTAAGAGCGCTACCGTCAAGGTTGATCTTTACCCCCGCAGGAATCTCTATCGGTTTTTTCCCTATTCGTGACATCTTTAACCCCTTACCATATCTGGCAGATATACTCGCCGCCGACCTTTTCCGCCAAACACTGCTTTACGGTCTTAATCCCTCTGGACGTGGAAACAACGCCGTTGCCGAGCCCGCCTAAAACCAGCGTAAGGTTAGAGTTATTCACATAAACCCGCCTTCCAGGCGTTGAGATGCGTTTCAGCCCTCTTATTACAGAGCTGCCGTGTTCGGTGTATTTCAGCTTAGCTATTATCTTTTTATGCCCATCTACTTCTAAAACCTGAAAGCTGGTAAGATACCCTTCGTCTACAAAGATAGTCATTATCTTCTCTTTCATATTTGAATGCGGCATACTCACCTCAGTGTGCCGCGCTAACAGGGCGTTGCGTATACGCGCCAGCATATCTGCAATAGGATCAGTTAATCTCATCTCCCCCTCCTACCAGCTTGACTTGCGAACGCCGGGGATCTCTCCGGCTAAAGCCAACTTC
>JAISNW010000262.1 GCA_031276055.1 Deferribacteraceae bacterium
TCATCGCCTATCCCTGTAACCTGAGTAAAATCTTTCACCATATTGTTGACTTTTACTTCAATGGTGCGCGTCATCTCATCTCTAGCATTCGCCATAGCTGCGTTGCGGGCGTAATTAAGCCCAGCCTTTGAAAGCTGCGCCGCTCCAACAGCAGACAAACCGCCTTCAGCGTTTCCAAGCACCCAATCAGGCGCATCCGTCAAACACTTGCTGCCTACTTCTGAAACAGGCTTATCTTCTGTATCTCCACAACCATAAGCTGCTAGAGCAAGGGCAAAAAGGAACGAAAAAATCAGATATTTACGCATATAACATCTCCTTAAAGATAGACCATAACTACCAAAAGCTATCATACCAGATGTATATTTGTCAATTAATATTTTATAGAGATAAATATGAATAACCGCCTTTTAGCTGTTTTATGATACAACCAAGTTTAGCAGACAGCCTAAAAAAGTGGGATAAGATAAGTAGGTACTCTCAATGGATATATAATCAGTATAAAGATTTCATAGGAGCAAGCATCTTTGATGTTGGTATTGGAATAGGCGCTATGACAGATTTTTATATCCGCAATGCCAATTTTGTTTTTGGGGTTGATATTTTTGACACTCAACTAGAGATGGTAAGGCAACGTTTCAGATCGTTTAATTTTGTTGCTGAAAAGATGGATATCGAAAAGGATGATATAGTTGGACTGAAAAGCAACAACTTTGATACTATTATAATGGTAAATGTTTTGGAGCATATTGAGTATGACTTGTCTACCCTTGAAAAGTTAAAAGATATTTTAACTGACGGCGGACGGATGATAATTTTTGTTCCTGCCATCCCCTTTCTTTTCAACGGTTTTGATAAAGCTAGCGGACATTACCGCCGATATAAGAAAAAAATGCTTAAAAACATAGCAGCTGCGTTGGGTATGAGAGTGTTAAAATGCAGATATTTTAACTTTTTTGGAATATTCCCTTATTTTCTAAAAGGGTTAAACACAAAAGGAAATACTTTTTCAGGCGCCTTAAATAAAGGAGATTCAAAACTATACAACTTGGGAGCTATCCTACTTGCTCCATTAGAGAGGGTTATCCCGCCTCCTTTGGGTTTGTCGTGCTATATTATTATGCAAAAGGAGTAAACAAAAAATAGCTTTTTAATTGCATATATAAGCGGAAAAGCCTATAAAATACCTCTATAACTCTTAGGTTTATAAGGGGTTTCTTTGAAAATTCAGGCATTAAAAAGAGCAGCGCGCTATATTGGAACTGTCTTGATGATAATATCTATCGTATTCATTATCAACCGCATAGTAAATTTAGGCGTGGATTTTTCTCATTTTTTCACACTCCGTTATGCTCAATTTTTCATAGCAGCCGTCTTGATCTACTCTTCAGGAATTTATATTCTGGCTAATTGTTGGAGAGTAATCCTTACTGTTATTGCTCGCAAGGAGCTTAACAGACAGAGTGTTAATTCGATCTTTATTAAAGCAAATATCTTTAAGTATCTGCCGGGCAATATAATGCAATTTGTGGGAAGGAATCTATTGGGGAGTGAACTAAATATACCTCAGCGGGCTATTGCGTTAAGCTCCCTCTTTGAAATAGCCGCCATCGGCATGGTTAGCTTTATTCTAGCTCTCCTGACAGGTTGGAGGGCTCTTTTTGAACTAATAGGCGCAAATACAAAACTCCCCCTCATAATAACTCTTACTGTTATTATAATTATAGCGGCAGCAACAACGGTTATTATTTTAAGAGAGAGGGTAAGAGTATATCTTAATCTTGCAGCTGGAAAGGCAATCCTTAAATGTGCAGTGGGTTATACCTTATTCTTTTTTTTATTATTCCTTGCTTTCTCTGCTTTTCTCTGGCTAGAGCTGCCTGAGTTTCACGGTCTACTGAAGATAGCCTCAGCAGTTATAATCTCTTGGTTGGCAGGCTTTGTTGTAATAGGAGCGCCAGGGGGGATTGGGGTTAGGGAGGCGGTGCTGCTGTTTGTGCTGGGAGAAGAATATGGGGAAGGGGTAATCTTATATACATCTATCCTGCAAAGGTTTTCGATGATGCTAGGAGATGTCGTTATCTATCTAATTGTAGTATTATGGCAAAAGAGGGTAAAGCGCCCTGACTTTTAATTACGCCGCAAAAGCCCCCAATCGGCAATTTCAAGTTCTATTTGCGGCATAAGCGGCGCCGTCCCCCATTACCGTTTCCATAGATTATGGATAGGGTAAGGGAGGACGTTTCAACTAGTTATTCTTCGTTGATCTCATCCTTAAATACAAACCGCTGGGAGATAATATGTTTAGAGCCTGTTCCTGCAGGAATCAGTTTCCCCATAATAACATTCTCTTTTAACCCTTTCAGCAGATCAGTTTTTCCTGAGCAGGCGGCATCGGTTAAAACCCGTGTAGTCTCTTGAAAGGATGCAGCGGATATAAAACTTTCTGTGTTTAGAGCCGCTTTAGTTATCCCCTGCATTATAGGAACTCCTATAGGCGCTCTAAGCCCTTCAGCGTTAAGACGTGCGCACTCCCTCTGATAATCTGCGCTGTAAACCTCCTCATTAGGCATAAAGTCTGAGTCGTTAGGCTCTGTAATCTGAACCTTTCTCAGCATCTGCCGCACAATAACCTCAATGTGCTTATCGTTTATAGAGACCCCCTGTTTACGGTATACCTCTTGAATAGAATCCACCAGATGTTTTTGCAGCATCCGTATACCATGGTTCTCTAAGATGTCGTGGGGGTTTATAAGCCCCTCTGTTAAGGCGTCTCCCGCCTTAACATAGTCGCCGTCCCGAACATTTAAGAAACGTTGGATCGGTATTGTGTAAGAACGTTTTTCAACATCTTCCCTCTGGGGATCGACGATAACCTTATGCGAACCTCTTGCAGCATCCTCAATGGATACTACGCCGTCAATCTGTGTGGTGATGGCAGGTTCTTTCGCCTTTCTAGCTTCAAAAAGCTCCGCAATTCTAGGTAGACCGACAGTAATATCTTTGGTCTTTTGGGCGGCTCGGGAGATTTTAGAGATCATATCGCCAGGGAGCAGTTTAGCCCCCTCCTCAACGGCTAGGATGCTGCCTGCGGGCATTGGAAAGTTTTTAGAGCCGTTTTCACCCACTATCTTAACGCTCGGCTGGCGTTTATCTTTAGTGGGGGATGCTCCTACCACCCAAGAGGAGATGCTTGTTGATTGGTCTACCTCTTCCTTAAAGTTCTCCCCTTTTATCAGGTCTATAAACTCCGCTGTTCCTGCAATATCGGTAAGAACTACACTAACGTGCGGATCCCATTCAGCTATAATCTTCCCCTGTTTTAAGTCCTGCCCATCCTCCACAAAAAGCCGCGTGCCGTAGCTAATAGGATAGGTCTCTATCGTTCTACCGGTGTAGTCAAGCAGTTCGAGCTTTCCGTTGTTGCTTGTAACCACCAGCTTGCCGTCTCGATTGCGGACAGTTTTTATATCCACATAGCGGACTTTCCCGCCGAACTTTGCATAGTGCGATGACGCCTCTTTAGAGGTGGATGCCGCCCCGCCGATATGAAAGGTTCTCATAGTCAGCTGCGTTCCAGGCTCTCCAATAGACTGTGCAGCGATAGTGCCTACCGCCTCGCCTATCTCCACCACGCGGCGGGTGGCAAGGTCTAAACCGTAGCACTTTCTGCAAACTCCGAAGTTTGAATCGCATGTGAGCACAGAGCGCACCTTGACGCGGTCAACCCCAGCCGCCTCAATCTTTCTAATCTCCTCTTCCATTATAAGGGTGTTCGCTTCAACAACAATATCTCCGCTTATAGGATCAAGCACATCATCCATTGTATAGCGCCCTAAAATTCTGTCGCCTAACGGCTCTATAATCTCGTTCTGTTCAATTAGGGCGGATATTTCAACCCCGTTTATAGTTCCGCAATCCTCAGAGGAGATGATGACGTCTTGCGCTACATCCACTAAACGTCTTGTAAGGTAGCCTGAATTTGCGGTTTTAAGGGCGGTGTCCGCCAACCCTTTGCGCGCACCGTGCGTAGAATCAAAAAATTGCAGAACGGTTAAACCTTCACGGAAGCTGGCGGTGATAGGAGTTTCTATGATCTCCCCTGACGGTTTCGCCATAAGCCCCCTCATCCCTGACAGCTGGGCGATCTGCGCTTTAGAGCTGCGGGCGCCTGAATCAGCGAAAACATATATGGTGTTGTAAAACTTATCCCTCTTATGAGTTTTAGCGGCATCGCCTCCCACCTCTTTAATGGCTTTCATAAGGTATTCAGTGGTTTTATCGCTGGCGGCGGACCAGGCGTCAATTATCTTATTGTAGCGCTCTCCCTGGCTTAACGCCCCTAGCTTGTAATTCTCTCTGATATTCTCTATCTCTTTAAGAGTCGCCTCCACCAACCGCTGTTTCTCTTTAGGGACAAGCAGATCGTCTATGCAGATAGAATACCCTGCTTTTGTGGAGTATCTAAAAC
>JAISNW010000081.1 GCA_031276055.1 Deferribacteraceae bacterium
GGGTATACAGCGGCAAGTTAGGGGCTATGTGAAAAGTTTGCAACCCAATTTCATGCAAATGCCTTGAAAATGTGAGGGAACGCAGGCATAGTGAAGGGTCTTGCTCTGAACACATTAAAACAATTTCCCATCCTTTCTCTTGTAAATTTTGTATTTGTAGTCCAAATTCTTTTATTCCGCTTAAACTTAAATTTTCTGCAAGACATAAACTTAGATCAGGAATGGCATCTTCTTCAATACAGAGGGAGGAATATTGAATGTTATGTTCTTTTAGAGTGTAGCTTAGGTAATTCTTATCGTAGTCTGTAAAGTATTCTGAGTACGGCTTCGCCCTAAGATCAATTAGATAATTAACAGCATACTTTTTAAGCTCCGCTATAAAGCCATTAATCGTAAAACCCGCATAACCTATGGTATAAACAGGCATATCGCCACCCCCAATAATTTAAGGATTATAACAGAACAGAGCAATTTTTTAAATGGATTAAACCTTCTTTTCAGCGCGCACTGGTTTACCTTAAAAGTTCAATCGTTTTCGCTGCCTTTTGTGCGCGAGGGCTAAGCTGCGAGTCGCAATATGCGGCGTCAGCTTCATCTCCTCCTCTATACAGATAGGCGCAGCCGCGCACCTGATTCACTTCTCCAAAGTTCCCTAATATATACATGTGCCCCAACGCCTTATTTGAAGGGATATAGCCTTGCTTGATGCTCTTAACAAACCACTCCCGCGCTGCCTCTGGATCGATCTGCACCCCAAGACCGTTTCTGTAAAACGCCCCCAATCTATTTTCAGAGAACCCCCCATCTGTGCCTACAGATTTCGCATAAAAAGCCGCCGCTCTGGTGTAATCCCTCTCAACACCTATACCATTTTCAAAGAGACGCCCCAGCTTTGCTGCAGAGCGGACATCTCCACTATCAGCCGCTTTAGTGTAGTAGATAACGGCTTTTTCAAAGTCTTGCCTCCTTTCTAATAATTCAGCTAAGAGGTAAGTCCCATCTATATCACCCGCTTCAAACGCCTTTTGATAATAGATCTCAGCAGTTAAATTATCCCTTGCCGTTACGATCCCCTCCTCATAAAATCTCCCAACCTGTGTGAAAGCGGGGGGATAGAGGCGATATGCGGCTTCCAAAAAAAGCTCTAAAGCCCTATTATTATCTTTTGGAACAGCCTCCCCATCCAGATAGAGCAAACCTGCCTGATACAAGGCTTCTGCTTCTCCACTTTCGGCGGCGGCTGTAATCAGCTCTGCTGCAGCGTTTATATCCCGCGCTGCTCCTAAACCTTGTGAATATAGATGCGCTAAGCGAAGTTTTGCAAAAGGGTCAATCTCTGCTGACTTATAATATCGTGCAGCTAAAAGATAGTTGCGTTCAGTTTCAAATAATACGCCGAGATCATAGGCGGCATCGATATCCCCCTGTTCTGCCGCCCGCTGCAGCCATCTTTTAGCAGCCTCTATATTTTTCTCTGTTTTTATCCCATTCAGATAGTAATAGCCAAGCTGCGATTGAGCGGTTGGATCGCCTGCCTCCCCCAACTTCGTGAGTTCGTCTAACTCTGCGGCAAAAGCTGAATAGAAACAGATAAGATAAATAAGGGTAAAAAGCGTTCTCACAAGCCAATGACCCGTCAACCCTATTTTTAGAACTTAGAAGGAAGGTTTAAGCCGCCGATGGCTCCATTGTATTGAGGGATAGGGAGGGGGGAAATCTCTAGTCGGGTAAGCTCTGAAAGGAAACCCAATATCGCTTTTGAAGCCGCTACTCCCCCTGCGGCAAACACTTTGTTTGATTTATAGCGGATAAGCTGCGGCGCCATCCGCCGCGCTACAGAGAGATTTACCCCGCTGGCAAGGCGTTCAACCTTTTCCCCCTGCGCTAAAAGTCCAATAAGCTCACTCTCGCAAAATATAGCGCACGTATCAGATAGTTTGGCGGGAGAATCGCTTGTCTGTATAAATACATCGATAGGTATATCCAATATTCGCGCCGCCTGCTCAACAAAACGCCCGGTAGACGCGGCACACTTATCGTTCATAGAAAAATCGTTAATATAGCCGTCACGGGCTTGTATTACCTTGCTATCCTGCCCGCCTATATCCACAAGGGTGAAGTCGTTCTCACCTGTCTGCGCCTTTGCTCCAAAAAAGTGGGCTTTGATCTCTGATATTGTTTCTGCATTTACAAAGTTCATGAGGTAGCGCCCATAACCTGTCGATATAATAGAGGCGTCTTGAGTGTCTATACCGAGTTCGTCTAGATCAATATATATCCCTTTGCTGCCTCTTCTGATATATCTTTTATAAAACTCAACTGTGCTTTCTATATGAAAATCATACCCTTCATCTTTCAAGACTGCAATTTTAATAAACCTGCTTCCAAGATCAACAGATATCTTTCTCACCGACAACCCTCCCCTAATGCCTTTACAAGAGAGGCATTCTGCCAATAATGCTATAGCATTGCCAACACTAACAACTTTAAACTCTTATGTATAAAAACTCAAGCTATTTATTTTAGCTATATGGGCTATACCCCAGAGAATCATTAAATGCTTGTTGCAATTAAATAATAATTCATTATATTTAGTGTTGCTTAAATAAGATTAACTGCAGGTTATTATGTGAATATAGATAGCAATTCAACCTACCCTATCCATGTTGAAAATTTAAGGAAAAAGTTTGGAGAGTTTGAGGCATTAAAGGGGATCTCTTTTGATGTCAAACAGGGCGAAATATTCGGCTTTTTAGGCCCTAACGGCGCAGGCAAAACCACAGCCATGCGCATTATAACCTGTTTTATGCGCGCTGCATCCGGCAAATGTACTATATTAGGGATGGATGCAGATAAAAACCCTTCTGAAATTAAGGCGCGTTTAGGGGTGGCGGCGCAGGAAAACAACCTCGATCCTGATATTACCGTATTTGACAACCTTATTGTATATGCAGGTTATTTCGGCATCCCTAAAAGGATTGCGATGGAAAAAGCTAGAGATATTCTCTCGTCAGTGGAGTTGTATGAAAAGCTGCACTCCCCAATTCAAGCCCTTTCCGGCGGAATGCTGCGGCGGCTTATGATTGCGCGGGCGCTTATCAACACTCCCGATATTCTTATAATGGACGAGCCTACTACAGGTCTTGATCCCCGCTCCCGCCGCCTTCTTTGGGACACTCTAGCCCAGCTCAAAGCCAAAACCGGCTTTACAATGCTTCTTTCCACCCACTACATGGAAGAAGCTGCTGCATTATGTTCTAGAACCGCTATTATGAACCGCGGCGAGATCGTCACTTTAGATGCTCCCCAAAATCTTATGAATATGCACGGAGGAACATTAGAAGACGTCTACCTTAAATTAACTGGTCTTAGTCTGGCTGAGGATGAGCTATAATGGGAGTTTGGGGAGTTAAAGCCTTAGAGAGCGACGAGGCTTATGATCTTATCCGTTTTTTGGAAGAGAAATTACCAGAAGATAACAAAATTGAATTGTCTCAAGTTATAACTTTACTGCAAGAGAATAATTTTTTGAGCAGCAATTTTGAAGATATTGACGCTTTCTATGACAATAATGCAGTAACTATTGCTGAATTGTATCTTGAATTTAAGGATAATGGGAAATTTAGCTTTCCCTATGATGATGTAAGTATAAATATTGTAAAATCTTTTACTGCGGATGAAGTTGCATTGAGATATTTATTAGAACTTTTAACAGATATACAACACAATGGAGAGAGGGCGGTAGAGCGGGAAATGGTGAAATTTTGGCGTAATTCAGATAGATGGGAATCTTGGAAAGAGCATATTAATATATTGATAAGAAGATTGGAAGATGAGTTGGTGAGGTAATGTCTAAAATTTTTTCTACCTTAATATATGCCCATAGAGTGCTTAAACGCAACCTAAAGGTTTTTTACCGCCTCTACAAAACCAATCTTATTATTAACTTCATTGAGCCTTCCATATACCTCTTTGCTTTTGGGTTGGGGCTTGG
>JAISNW010000099.1 GCA_031276055.1 Deferribacteraceae bacterium
TGGAAGAACTTTAGGGTCTTTCTCTTTTAATATCTTAATCTTCTGAGCATTGACAATAAGGGAGTCTTCAGTGCTGGAGATATCAGCATCAAAGATGCCGTGTACAGAATCATATTTTAACAGGTGCGCAAGGGTAGCGGGATCGGTAAGATCGTTTATTGCAAGCACATTGACAGGGAGTTTGCGCGTTAATATAGACCTCAAAACACAGCGCCCTATCCTCCCAAACCCATTAATACCAACATTTACAGCCATTTTTGCCTCCAAAAATAAGTTACTTCAATATTAGTGAAAGTATACAATTCCTATAAAAATATCAAGTAAATTCTTTTTTTCGCATGGGATATGGCTCAGAAGGGTGTTTCGAAATACCTTGCCTTTTTGATAACAATTGGTATACTGTCCATATATTATGATTAAGAAGAGTGCTTACAATGTAGCGGTGGTTGGAGTTACAGGCGCTGTCGGCGCTATGTTCCTTCAGATATTGGAAGAACGCACTTTCCCTATCAACAACCTTATCCCTCTAGCCTCTGCAAACTCGGTGGGCAAGAAGGTTGTTTTTAAGGAAAAGACGTATCAGGTGGAGGAGCTGACAGAAGACAGCTTTAAGAATGTAGATATCGCCCTATTTTCAGCGGGCTCTGAGCGCAGCGCCGCCTTTGCTCCGTGTGCTGTTAAAAGCGGGGCGGTGGTTATAGACAACTCCTCTGCTTTCAGGATGGATAAAAACGTTCCTCTAGTTATACCAGAGATAAATCCATTAGATCTCCCTAAACACAATGGAATTATCGCTAACCCTAACTGCACCACTATTATAATGCTCTTGCCCGTAAAACCGCTATATGATTATTCCAAAATAACGCGGATAGTGGTTTCTTCCTATCAATCCGCATCAGGGGCGGGCGCTAAAGCGATGAAAGAACTAATTGATCAAGCGAAGGCTTTCGCTCTAGGAGAGCCGCTCGTGAACTCTGTTTTTCCCCACCCGCTCCTATTTAACCTTATCCCTCATGTGGATTCTTTTCTTGAAAATGGGTATACCAAAGAAGAGATGAAGATGTTCAATGAGACTCGCAAAATTTTAAGCGACGACCAGATAGCAGTTTCTGCCACATGTGTTCGAGTACCTGTTCTATCCTCACACAGCGAGGCGGTTACAGTGCATTCAGAGAAGAAGATAACAGTAGATAAGGCAAGACAGCTCTTATCAAACGCCCGCGGCGTTAAACTCTTAGACTCCCCAAAAGAACGTCTATACCCGATGCCTATAAACGCGTCCGATCAAGATTTAGCTATAGTTGGAAGGATAAGGGAGGATATATCTGATGAAAACTCCCTCACCTTCTGGGTTTCAGGGGATCAGTTGCGAAAAGGCGCCGCCGTCAACGCTGTTCAGATTGCAGAACTTTTGATCAAAAGCTAAGCCTCGTTTGAGACTGTTAGATATGCGTTTAGTTTTACTGCTTATCTTGTTTTCAGCTTTTCAAGCCTTAGGCGCAACGAACCCGATAGTTATAGACAGAGGCTATATACAAGAGATTCCTATTAACCTTCCAATTCAATCTGCCCTTAAAGGGGATGGATGCTCGTATCTCTACGACAATGGGAGCATCTTTATCTATACAGATGAAAAGCGGTTTTCAGGCGATGAACTCTTAATCCCTTTACAAGATAACCAGAGCTTAAAAGCAACCCTCTCTCAAGGCGCTGTGTGGGGTTTTCAGCAGGGATATACTGCAAAATCAGGGGCGGGAGCTATCCATGAGCTTAAAGTTAAACTCCCTAATTGCATACTAGGCAATGTATGCACTCCCGATAAGCCATTTTCTATAGCAATAGCAGATATTCCCAGAAGAAATCTAAACAATTTCAGATTTTTTATAGGTAGAGAAGATGTCTCCACCCTCTTCTATTATAACGAGGGTGAACAGGCTTTTAAGGTGAAAGAATATTACGAACCTAAATTTTTCAGCCGCTTTAGCAATGGGAACGCCTTTTTATCGTGGCGGATAGGCGGAGCAAAAGGCGCAATAACAGGAAATCTCCGCATAATCGCTGCTGATAAAGCTATACGAGGCAAGATTCTTACTTCAACAGGAAAGACGCCCGCATACCTTGCAGGCAGAGCTGTTATCTTAAAATATAACGGTTCAGACGCCATCCTGCCGCATACCTTTAGCGCTGTGGTGGATGAAGAGGGGGGATACGTCTTTGAAAACCTCCCTTCTTTTGAGTATAAACCGATTATTCCTGATATAGCAGAGAGCTATTCTGAACTTGCCGCCTTTGAAAGCGAGGCAGGAAGGCGGATATTAAAGATTCAACATATTGTGCCTGATTATGAGGGGATATACAGCATTGATAAAAGCTATAGAGCAGGCGAATTTCTGCAGCTTTTCCCTGCCTTTTTAAGCCCTAAACTTACAGGAGCGATAACTGAACTAATACAACTGTCGGGAGACGTTGTCTACTATAAGGCAGTTAATAATAGTATTAGGCTTATCCTTCCCGAAAGGCGCATTAAGGAGGATGAGATCACCTTTTCTGCTAAGATAGGGGGGAAAAAGGTTCTCTTTATCTTCCCCCACCCTGTAAAGATAGACAGAGGATACGAGCAGTTCGCCCCATTTTCCGGAGAGGGATATTACGCCCGCACCACCCTTATCCCTTTTGATAATGGCGGCGTTTTAGAATACAGCTCAAAAAATCTCCCAACTGCCGCCCTAAACAGTTGGACAGCTGCAGACGGCCGCAGCGTTAAAGTGCACCTATTTAACCCGCTGGGAAAGGCGGCGGATATTACCTCATATTTTACTTGGGATAATGCGGCGCAACGGTTATCCCTTAACAGAGGGAGTTTTGACGCTTTATATGACGATCTGAAGAATAATCAGGCTGCATTGGGTGTTACATTTTGCGGCGCTCTACATAAGAACAGATGTTTTAGGATAAATCGGGAGATCCGCCCAGGCGGGGCGTCTCTCTTGGTGGATGTGAGCATCCCGCCGACAAGAGATGTATACCTGCTTTTAAGGCAGATAGATAACCCAAACTCCCCAGTGGTGCGGGTGAAACCCCCTGATAAAGATGGAAAGTTCCGCTTTACAGATATTCCTGAAGGGAGATACCAACTTCTTTTAGCGGATTTATCGCTGAAAAATAGGGGCAGCATATTTACCTCAGTTGCATATGAAGATAACGAGGAGAAGGCTGAAATAAATATAGAGCTCGCTGTTTCGCCGATCCTCTCAACAGAACCCGCCGATTTAGAAAAGGCGTTTAACGGCAATTGGACGCCGCTTTTAAGCGAACCGTTGGCTCTTCATAAAGACGATTTTAAGAGGATAGACTTAAAAAGTTTTAATATCCCCGCTGTAGACGAGGTAGGGGTTGAGGGGTATTTCCCTGGAGAGTATAACCTGCACTCTGATCTTAGCTTGACATTATACACTAAAGCGAATAACAGAGATTATTACTCTGTATTCACCTTTAAGCACAGAGACAAATTTTATACCCTCCCTATCTTCTATAACGGCAATGACGCCCCTATCGTCAGCGAAAAGGGGTTAGACTACACCATGTGCCCAAAGGATCGCCCTTACTGCTCTAACGCATTTGTGGATGTAAAAGGGGCGCAGGGCGGAATCTATAACGGCAAAAGCTCCCTCTCACTTACATTTCCCTTTACTTTCAACCGTCAAGATTTAAGCATTGTAATGGAGCAGGTGACAGATATTACAGAGCTTTTCCTTGTAAATTCAAGATATAATAGGATCACCCTTAAACGCTCGGCAATACCAGCCTTTCTAAGCTACCTCTCTGCTAGTGCCTCCCCCATTAAGATAACTATAAAAGATCGCCAATATTACCTCTCTCTAATAGCGGGGTATAAGAGCGCTGAAATCTCTGTTACAGATATGTATGGGGCTCAAAACCCAATATTTGCGGGGCTTGAAGCAAATGTTGTCTGTGAATATGGGGGCGGGCGGATATATTCCCGCAATGTAGCGGTGAGCTCCTCTGGTTTTATCTTGCTGGAAGATATTCCCGACTGCTCTTACCATATAACTTTAATAGATAGGAAACGCTACTTTGCGGGCGAGCTTGAGATGAACCTTATGGCAGGGCAGAATAAGAAAAAAGCGATCCTTCAGGTAAGCTGTGTTAGTGCTGATGAACAGTTTGTTAATAATTGCGTCCCTATAATCCCGCTTATTTCAAAAAACCGCCTGATCGCCCCTGAAACTGCCCTTTTGCTTACCGATATAGATTTACAGAGCGTTAGGCAGCTTAAGCAGGAGAACATTATATATAAATCTATAGGGCGCGCAGTTATTCTATACGCTCCGAAATCAAAGGATGGAAAGGCTTTTCAGAGCAAGCTGATATTAAACGATTCATCTAGTGTAAATATCGTTGTGGAGAGCGTTGCAGCGCACAGGATACGCACCCTTGCTAGACCGCAGGGTGCGGCGGTTCCTGTGCTGAAGCTCACAGGGGTTAATGACGCCTTTACCTACTTAGGCGGCGGTTTATCTATCGCCTTTGATAATATGATCCCGTTCTCTCCTGACGAGATAAGCATCTCCAGCAAGAACACCAATATAACGAGTATCTTTTCTTATGACAACCTAACGAGAACATTAATACTTCTGCCCAGCAATCAGAGGGAGTTTGCCGCCCTCTTTAATGATGGGTGGACGCAGCTCTCTATAAATATCGGTTCAAAGGGCAGCCTATATGATATAGCCTTGATTTTGGCCATATCTTCTTCAGATATATCAGCAGCCGCTGTAGGCGAAGCTGCGCAGACAATCAAAAGTGCAAGTGCAATCCTCACAGGCAGCCGCAGTGCAAACGGTTTTGAATTTCGACAAGAGGTAAAGCTGAATAATAATAAAACGGCGGTTTTTCGACAAGTGCCGCTTGGAATATACAACCTAACTATCTTTGATCTAGAGAGCGATGTATTTGGTTCAACGGAAGTCAGCATTCCGCCTAATAGAACCGATCTTTATCTTGATCTTGAAGTCAGTAAGATAGTAGAGTAAACTGAAAGGTGGTTTAGAGGGGAGTAATGTTGCGAAAGTTAATCTGTATTGCGTGGCTGATCCTAGCCCTATCTTCAGCGGGATACGCCGCTGAGATAAAAGTTGTGGACGCCGTTTCAACTATAAAAGATGGAGAGGTAATAATAGCAGTTATCTTTGATAAACCTGTTGATCCTAAATTTTTTTATGATGATTTTATCTCCATCTCTTCAGGGGGGAAGTTTTACTACAAAAAAGGGGTGGTAGACGCCAATAGGCATGTTATCTACTATTCAGGCTTTCCGGGCGGCAAGAAGTTTCATATAAGCGTTTGGCAAGGCTTTCAGGGCGCGAACGCCGCCAGTTTAGAGAGCGATTTTTCTAAACAGCTCACAACCCCAACCCTTAAAGCTGAGGCGCACTTTGTTGAAAGCGGTTTATTAACAATGCGGACAATAGAAGAGAAGTTATTAGTGAATGTAAGCAATTTATCAGATTTTAATATAAACTATTATATGATTCCTTTCTCAGAGAGCGCTGATTATACAGTAGACAATTATTCAGAACTCCTTGCAGGGCTTACCCCTGTTGCATCTAAAAGTTATAAAGCCAACGCCTTAAACCGCCAGACTACTATCCCTGCTGCTATACCTAAGGAGATATTCAATGCAAGGGGGTTATATTTTGCCGCTATACTAGATAGAGACGGCGCAATAGCATCTGCCGCCCCCCTAGTGTATAATGAATTGAATATGCATGCACGTTTCTATCCATCGGCAAAAAAGAACAACCTTGCCGTCTGGGTTCGCAGTGGAGATGCTCCAGCTGTGCAGGCGGAAGTTAAGCTCTTCAGCAACTCTGCCAATGCTTTTGCCCGCGTCTTCACCGATGCAAATGGGAAGGTGGAGTTTAATATCCACTCGATAGACAACCTTGAAGGGATAAGCTATATTACCGCAGATAAAGACAACCTCTCTGCTGTGCTCTTGCCTAGCGAGACACTTAATTTGGCGGATTATGATGCAGGAGGGGTTGAGCAAGACGCCTTGATATACGGCGCTAAAGATGCTTATATTAAAGGCGAAATTGTTAGATATTATCTTATCTCTAGGGATAATGAGAATAGAGCAGCAAAGATAGAGGGTTCTGAATTCACCTTTATTAAACCCGATGGGGAGCTCATTAAAAGCGCAGGGAGGAATAATCTAGGGTATTCGGAAATCTCTCTAAAGTTAGAGGATAGCTTTCCTACAGGGGATTGGAAGTTAATTGCTGTAGTAAACGGAGTTAATATAGAACGCCGCTTTTCCGTTGATAACCCCCCAACAGCCCGTTTAACCATATCAGCGGATAAAGAGCTTGCTTTTGAAGTATCAGGAGAGGATATTGCAGGGCGGTTGCCCGCGATCGGTAGGGTAGAAGGGTTTTACTCTATTAAACCTATAGTAGAGATCAGCTCTTATGAGGGGTATTCTTTTGGATTAGATGCAGATAGTCTCTCGCCAAATACCTTAAATGCCTTAGAATCAAAAACTTTAATAGGCGGGGTAGCCTCGTTTAACCTCAGAGAGAGTATAGGCGCTCTAACAGCGCCGCTTGCTGTAACCTTTAATCTTCAACTCATCAATAAAGATAGGCGGATAGCCCGCCTATCTGAACAGAGGGTCCTCTTTCCTGCGGCGGGGGCGGTAGGGGTTAAATATACACCTGGCAGTAAAGAGAGTATATTTAGCCTTGTAAATGTGGATTCAGATGGGAAAGCTAAAAGAGCGCGCTTTTCCTGCACCTTATATAAGCAAGAGGAGAGCCTCTCTTTGCAGCAGGGTGAAGAAGGAGGAGCGGTCTTTGTGCAGGCTGCATATCCGCTTAGAGAGCAGATTGTAGAATTTATAGATGCACCAAAAGAGCTGAAATTTAAGACAGCTCCAGGCAGCTACCGCTTAGAGATAAAAAACCTTGCCAGTTCGACCGTCAGCGCTTTCTCATTTAGCACGCAAGAGGTTAGGGGGGTAGATGAAGGGGAGATCGTCATTACCCTCGATAAGAGCAGCTATCAACCAACACAGATACTGCAAGCGAACGTTTCATCCCCCTTTGACGGCAATGCCCTGCTGGTGGTGGAGGATTCTGAAAAGATATTAAGAACTCAAACTTTCAGCATAGTAAATGGGAAGGGCGAGTTTAGTTTCCCTATAAATGCTAGGTGGAATAAGCACGATATATACATATCTGCTTTTATTTACAACCCTGATAAAAAGAGCGCCCCCAACCACGAAAGGATAGCGTTCGGGATTGCCTACCTGCCTATAAATCTAAATGCTATAGAGCTTGAAATTGACCACCCTGCAAAAGCTGTCGGGGGAAGAGAGGTGGAGGTGGTTGTCCGAGCAAGCGATAACTATGAGGCTGCATTAGCGGCGTTAGCTTTAGCAGATACGGCATCCGATAGCTTTTTTAACCGTAAAGCCGCCTACCTTCCAATTATATTTGACAACTCTCTCCCGTTTGCAGATACAACTTCCAAAAGCCCTGAATATAAGCCTAAATTAAGAGAAGGAGGCGGGATAACTATCCTTACAAACCCTGTCCTGTTCAATAAAGAGGGGGAGGTGCGCTTTAAGATAAATCTTCCATATTATCAAGGCAGACTCCACCTAACCGCCCTTGCTTTTGGGAAGGAAGGGTTTGGTTCAGAGAGCTCCTCTTTAGAGGTAAACCCCGCCGCTCAACCCCTCTCTGTATCGGATAGCCGCTAGAGGCGGTGCAGGATGTTTCAGGTAAAGGGAATTTTTAGAAGCCTCTATTTTAGGCTGGTCGTTATTATGTCGCTCTGCTATATTCTAACGCAGGCTTTTGCTTTAGACAGCTTTGACTACATTATTGTGCTCTACCTACTGCATATTAGGCTGGTTTCAGAGGAGAATTCTATCCCTATCGCCTTTACATTCGGGCTTTTTTATGATCTTGCATTCCCTATATTTTTGGGAGCGGGGGTGCTTCTCTTTATGGGGTTAAACTTCCTTAAAATCTATATCTTTCAACTTTTTGATATGTCTAAGCTATACTCCCACTTTATATTTGCTATAGGGGTTTTAGCGGCGTATCTTCTAGTTACTCTTAGGCTCTTCAACTTTCCTCAAGCGAGCTTTCTTATGGGTTTTGCCTACTATTTTACAATAAACTTTGCTGTGTCGCTGGTTGTGCTTCTAATCTTTGGGAGAAGGTATGCCGTTTCAGCCGCTTAAAGAGAATGTTATGCAATACTTTGATCGGCGGGTCAAGTTC
>JAISNW010000059.1 GCA_031276055.1 Deferribacteraceae bacterium
GCTTTTATCGGCGCTCCAAACTATATTGATGATGCACAAGATTACAGTAGCGCTTTTCGTCATACGGGCGATCTCTCTTATGGCGGCAAGCTCTTTTTAAGCGGGGTGGAAAAGGTTAAATTTAACCTGAACTATTATAGGGAGACAGGTCTTGACGGCAACGAGCATTTTTCTGTCTACAAAGAGACGGCAGGTTTTGGGATAACCTACTTTGACGGCGTAAAAGGCGACTACCGCTCTTTTGACGCCGCAATAGATCAAGACGTGCAACGCGGATTGCTTGCAAGGGGTTCTGCCCGCTTTACTATCGCTATGAGCGGTTTTAAGGGGGAGCTCTTTGGAGATTATTATGATGTAAGAGATGATTTCCCTTTCGGCAGGGAGTTGATAATCCGCTTTATATCCGCCGGTAGAGAGAGTAGAGGCGGGGCAAGCGCTGCTTGCAACATATCGCAAAACTTTGATGTATATGCAGGTTTTACCTATACAGATGTTGAGCTGCGCTCAGGCAGGAGGGCGGCGGGGCAGATATATAGGGCGGGAGCAAATGCAGTTCTGGTGAAAGAGGCGGGTTTATCTGCGAACTTTGAAATTTACGACTATGAGAGTGAGTTTATGGACTCCTACGGCGTTGCAGGAGAGTTTCAATGGCAGTTTGCGGAGGATTTTCTCCTAACAGGCTCTCTTGAAAAGGCTTATTTGAGGGATTCCCGACATGATAACAGCGCAGTTAGTGCGGAAGGGAAACTTTTAGTATACCTAACAGAGAGCTTTACCCTCTCTGTTTATGCTCAGATAGGCTCTGATAATAGATTTGTAGATAAAAATAGGTGGGGAGGAGAGCTAAAATATGCGTTCTAAAAGTGCTGTTATAATAATTCTACTCTTCTTCTTCGCCGCGGGGTGCGCTCTATACCGTTATGCCGCCCCTTATAGAAATTTTGATCATGAGCTGCATGAAAATAATATCGTAAAATCGAATAAAGATTGTTTCACCTGCCATAAAACGGAAGTTCCTGCCAACTTTGTTGAAGAGAAAGATTCTATAAAAAAATCTGCGATGATCCGTAAGATGCTGGAGCAGATAGGGGATAAGAAAGAGTTTAATCAGGGTGAGTGCCACGCCTGCCACACTGAAACAAAAACAAAGGCGCTGGGAGCGCCTGGCCGCTGTGAAGTCTGCCACGACAATCTTAATCAGGTAAAGCCTGAAAGCCATAAGGGAACTTGGCGTTCCAACCATGCCGTCATAGCCCTTGAAAATGGGTATAACGGGGTAATTAGGGGGAGCGCTGAAAAAACTGAATACACCTGCGACAGCTGCCACAACCAATGGTTCTGCATTAACTGCCACAATGCTAGGGGAGAGACCGACAGATCTATGCACCCGAGAACATTTAGGGCATCCCACGTGCCGCTTGCCCTTATTGATCCCGCCCAATGCAGCGCCTGCCATACAGTTGGCTACTGCAGCGCCTGCCATACTAAACGGAGGTAATAATGCGGATATTATCTGCTTTTCTCCTCTTTTCTGCCGCTATTATAGCCGCTTCATGCGGAGGCAGTGAAAAGCTGGAAGAAGCATCTGCAAATATGAGCATCGGAATCCCCCTCTTAACAGAGCCCGATAAACATCAGGTAGGGTGGGGCAGAAGCGACTGCACCTCCTGCCACCCATTTCTCCCTGAAGAGCACCCTAGGCTTGTAAAGCTCCCTGGTTATAGTGCAGATGAGGCATGCATCAGCTGCCATTTGAGCAACGGAACTAGCAAGGGGAAGAAGATTCCTGAATGCGTATTCTGCCATACCAACGGCGCAAAGGGTGTAGAGGCTTTAGCTAAACGTTCTGCACACTCTATAACCCGCGACAGGTCTAACCCATACGAGAACCCTCCCACTAAGAGTATGAGCGATATTGATTGCGTTATCTGCCATGACAGCGCCAATATGGATGGGAAGTTCACAAAAGACGACCTTTCAGATTTCGGTGTATGGGATAGAGGGGAACTAAACGATTTCTGCTTTGCCTGCCACTCCCCTAACGGTGCAACAGCACAAGGTTTGAATATAAAATATACCGATATAAAAACATCTTACATCCTTGATTACCACGGCCAAATTGGTTATACCGACCGCGGCTATGGCAATGACCTTATAGGCGGGCGAACCCCAAATTCCCCCGCCCTTAGCTGCCTCTCCTGCCATACAAAGCACTCCTCTAATAACCGAAAACTCTTTATAGAGAGCTTTTCGGACGGCGGGGCGGCTGTCAATGTAAAGTTAAACAACCCATCTGATCTTAGAGATTTATGCACCCGCTGCCACCAAAATGACGGCGGGGAGAGCGCCCCAAATGGGAAAAAACAGACCATAAAACATGATATAAAGAGCGGCGGGTGGTGTTTTCAGTCCGGCTGCCACCCTACAAACGGGCATCCAGTGGGGGCGGAGTATGCAAGAACCCTAATGAAACAGGAGTATGGCGGCAGCGGCTGCACCTCATGCCATAGGCATGGAGCAAATGCAGGGGCAACCCCTAACAACCTTTACCCCGATGGAACAGAAAACCACTCGATATTTTAGACGAGTTTTAAGCATAAAGACAGTATTTCGGAGGAGTTAGCAGATGAAAAAAAGTATACTAATTATAACTCTCTTACTTTTAACAACATTTGCCGCCGTCAGTTGCGGAAAAGACGGCAATGACGGTAGAGACGGTAAAGATAGAGAGCGCACCCCTAACGCATGGGTAAAAAACGACAAAAGGGCTGAAAACAACTTTTCCTGCATAGGCTGCCACGCAGGCAAAGCCCTTGATCTAGCTGATAACTCCTCTATGGTTAATAAAATTGATATAGCTGCTGGAGCTGCTCCGGGGGATCATACCGCTCGGGATAAATATCACGGAGCGCCGCACTTTTGGAGCTGGGCAAATTTGGGAACATGCAATGAATCATGCCATAATAGAGATACTGAAGACAACAATCGGATGAACGAATGGCTCAGATTAATTACAGAACCCTCCCTCATATCAGATAATAAGATAGGCGTTGCCAGTTGTAAAGGGTGCCACACTATAGGTGAAGGGCATTACGGCAATAAAACCGTCACCGTAAAAAACAGCAGCGGAGTTGATCTTGCAAACACCCACGCCACAAACGCATCACAGGCGTGCTTTGACTGCCATAACGACACAACCCACCCCACACTACACGCCCGATATTTTACAGAAACTCAAGGCAAAGCGTTTAAGGCGGGGCTGCACGGCAACTCTTCCAACAACCACTATGTTGATGAAGCAGGCGATATCGATTCTTCCGCCTATTGCGGCTACTGCCACTCATACAACTACTCTTGGAAATATAACCCGCTGAACGGCTCAAGGAATGTCGCGGAGATTAGAGAGCAGATTGGAGACGCACCCTTTGAAAAGATGGCAAATACCCCTCTATCTTGCGCCACCTGCCATGAGCCGCACAG
Source organism: Deferribacteraceae bacterium (assembly GCA_031276055.1). Lineage (GTDB taxonomy): Bacteria > Chrysiogenota > Deferribacteres > Deferribacterales > JAISNW01 > JAISNW01. The sequence continues at coordinate 3,481 of JAISNW010000059.1, forward strand.
CGGCGGACTTTCAAAAAAGGCAACTGAACAGGTGGATGGCGGCGGCAAAGTTATCTTCTCAAAAGAGTTTGTGCTGTGCACCTCATGCCATATAGTAAAGCTGGATTATGAGCCTGCAGCGGTTGATGCGGGAAGCGGGATCGCCTATAATATACGCTCCCAGTATTACCTAGATGATTCTGTTTACGGTTTTCCTCTCGGCTCTTCTGCTAGAGTTGCGGAGGCGGCGGCAGGGCAGCACTTTTTCTCCCATAGTGCAAACGCTCAAGGGGTGAGGGGGTTGCATTATATGGGAAACTTTGTAAAAAACCACTTTGCCACAAAACAGGGCAAAACTATGGTGACAAAAATTGACGGTGAAAAGGTTGTAGCTGTAGAAGCGGCAACAGGCTTAAATATTGACGCCGCAGCAAAGAGAGCTTGCACCAACTGCCACGACCCGCACAAAGCCGCAAGATTTGCCCCTGGTGTTGTTCTTGCAAATTCTGGCGCTGCCCTTACACAAAATATGCTCTCAAATATAGAGAAGACTTATGCACAATCCGCTCATGCCGCCTATACCAAACACCAATGGAATTATGCAAATTTTTACACCAACAATACAACCACCGGCCGCGGTTGCATGCCGTGCCATAATGGAGGCGAAGCGGTTAAATTTATGGAGGCTGTTCAAGATGCGTGGGATTATGCCAAAGGTCCGCTTAGAAGCATTCAGCGGATTAAAACTAACGCCGGCATCGGAGGCGCAAGCTTAGGGTGCGTCAACTGCCATGATCCGGATGACGCAGTTAATGGTCCAAATGTGGGCGGAGACGGCAAAAAGGCGCAAGCCCTCACAGGCAAATTGCGGGCGTCAGACGGCAACCACGCCGCCATCTATCCTGCTTCATCAGACGGCAATTTCTACCTCCCTGCAGAGCAGAGTTTCTCTGCCTCCACCAGCAAACTGCCACTGAAAGTCCTAGAAAAACAGAAAGGCGACAGATCTCTAGTATGCTTCACCTGCCATTCAGGAAGGAGCAACGTTTTTATCAAGAAAGATAATTACCCATCTGGTTATGGAACTTATATCCATAACGACCCAGGCGCAGGCAATGTTGCAGGGATGCTCCTGCCGAAGATAAAAGACGCTCTATTTGCCAGTGGACTTGAACCTAGGGCAGATCTTACAAACACTCCCGACTACAGCACATGGAGCAGACATGGAAGCGATGCAGGAGTTCCAAACTTTTCAGGCGATAAATTCCCTAAATGCACCCAGTGCCATAATATCAATAAAGAGGGGCACTCCTTAGCGGTATATACAGATGCAGACGGCAACCCATTTATTCAAGATATTACAGACAGCAAGGATATAAACCTTGATCCTGCAGCCGCCGTTTTTGCAAGTGCTGAAAAAGGGTGCAGCTGCCACGGAGCAAACGGGGCAGATATGATAAACAACTCTAAAGCGACTGCAAAAGGCTTTGCAGGGCTTATGGTCTTTTATGAGGATGCAATGAAAATCGCCAACGTACACCTACGTTGGCCTGGGAGAGGGTGGAATTTCGCGGATACCAATGCCACCGCAACTTGGACAAGTGATGACAGAGGTTTAAGAAAGTTTGCCGCCGCTCTAACATATGATGTTCTTATGCACGATTGGGGAGCTTACGCCCACTTAGGCAGAGGCAATCTTCGCCAAACAATCGGCGAAGCTCTAGCTTTTATCTACCAGAGCAAGACGAATAACACAGGGGCGGCGGCGGACTTCTTTGACTGGCTTAGAGACGGAGGCGATCTGTTAAATGGGGGCGGAGCTTTAAGCGGTCTCGGTCTTGGTTCCAGCGGGTTGGACTTACTCTGCCCAGGTGGTATATGCGACTATGACAGTTGGAAGAGCGCTGTTTGGTAAGAGGGTAGATCCCCCAGCTTGCTGTAAATATGTATCTTGCACCCTTAATATATAAAGGGCAGGCGGATCATAAAGGCTGCACTCTCTTAATATTCAACAATATTAAGGGGTTAAAAGCTGCCAATAGAGTATGGGGTAGCCGCCGTCTGCGGGCATTACCCACGGGCATGCATCAGTATATCCATCAAAACACCAAGAGAGGGGAGGATTAGTATAGGCGTCTTTCTGCATAAAGTTGCTTTCAGACAGCTGCGTAGTGTTAGTGGTGCACGTTAAAGCATCTAAAGCGAGATTGTTTATATTTGGCCCATTGTCGCCTATGCAGTCTGTATTTGTATTGCCTGTAACGGAGCTATTTAAGGCGGCGTTTTTTTCAGCTTTGTATTGAATAGACCTTCCTACGATCCCGCCGACGTAATTATCGCCGACGATATTTCCTGCAGCATAACTTTTATTTATATTGCCTTTATAAATTTGTCCTATGATCCCGCCTACAGCGTTAGTCCCGCTTATATCTCCTGTGGAGTAGGTGTTGATAACTGCTGATGCATTAGTAAAAGTCTGCGCTACGATCCCGCCGACATAGTCAACTCCGCTGATATTCCCAGTAGTGTAGCTATTGCTTATTGTGCATGGGTTGCAGCCTCCTATAAGCCCGCCGGCATAGCTGCTTCCGTCGTTAAGTCCCACGGCGGTGATGTTTCCTGTGGTGTAACAGTTTATTAAATCTCCCCCATCCAACGACCCCGCTAATCCGCCTACAAATCTGACACCGGTTACATCTCCTATGACACGGCTGTTCGTTATCATTGAGGCGCCGCCGGTAGCAAAGCCCACCATTCCGCCGGTGTATTGCGTTCCTCCCTTTATCTTTCTGCCTTCTGCTATTTCAACAGTGAGATTGGCTATCTTTGCATTATTTATATAGCCGAAAAGCCCAATATACAAAGAGTTGTTATCGATCCATAAGCCGCTTATCTTATGCCCATTGCCGTTAAAAACACCTGTAAAGTTTGCCGCGTTGCTGCCAATCGGCGGGAAACCTTTAACAGCATCTAAAATGGGCGAGCCGGTGAGGTCAATATCTTTCGTGAGGATATATGTGCCCGCCAAAGTTGCGGCATCTGTGCCGATAGCTGCTAAATCTGCTGCATCTGCCACCTCTAAGACATTGTTAGCTGCATAAAAATTAACATCAGCAACAAGGTAGTGCGGATCAGACGCCAGAACGCCCCCTGCCGTATACCACGTGCCTGAGAGAATGGTTGAGGGACTGACAGTTTGTGTATTATATGAGCCTGTCTGTAGGAGTTTAAAATCGGCGTCGTAGAAAGAGACGGTGAAGATTTCGACCGTTACGGCAGCAAAATCGCTTGATATCGCGGCAGTCTGCTTTCCGCTTACATTGGGGTTCGTATTTGTAACTTCAAGATAGTAATAATAAATTTGCGTTGCGGCGGGCGGGGGGGTTAGAAGGCGGTTGAAGAGGGAGAGGGTGGAGCTGGTTGCGCCGGATATCGCCGCAGCATCAGCATAACTTCCTGTCGGGCTTTCATACCACTGATAGGCTAAACTTCCCCCATCGGAAACATTCGCGGTTGCAATTAAATCACAAGCCGAACTCCACAAGTTGCAACTCATATCCGCCGGTAACGTAATAGAGGGCGTCTCTGCATTTTTTAGAACGGTTATCGTTGCAATATCGCTTGCATTTTCCGCTGTTTTAGAGCCTGCAGCGGCGGGATTTGTGTTTGTGACGACAACAAAGTAATAGTATGGTTGGTCAGGGGTAAGCGGTGCGATATCAAGTGCGCAGCTTGCAGATGTTGCGCCGCCTATTGTTGAAGCGCCTGCATAAGAGTTTATCGTGTTTACAAACCACTGATAACTCAGCGCCCCGCCGTCGCTCACAGCTGCAACAACTGTTAGAGCGCTGGCGGCATCGCCTTCGTTGTATACATCGCTTCTCGGCTGCAGTGAGATAACAGGCGTTCGGGCATCGTTTGATAAAACTGTTATAACAGCAACATCACTTGCCTCTGCTGTGGTTCTGTCGTTTATAGCCGCATGGTTTGTGTTTGTAACAACAACATAGTAATAAAATACCCCTAAGCTGTCTACGGGCGGGATGTATATTGCAGAGCGCGCTCCATTTATTGGGCTTCCCCCTGCATTATTGCTAGAACTGTTTTCAAACCATTGATAGCTTAGCGCCCCGCCGTCGCTCACAGCTGCAGTTAGAGTTAGAGGCGCCGCCCTCTCCGTCAGTTCGTAAACTGCGCTTATAGGCTGGGTGGTTATAATAGGTTTTTGAGCGCTGGCAACAACATCTTTCGAGGGGTCATTGGAGTCTTGGCATGAATAGAGTCCTAGGTGAAATACAAAAGCTATAAAAAACAAAAAACGTTGCGTAAACATAAACCACACCTCTAACAGCTAGTTGCAATTAGCTTGAGCTGCAATAAGCGCTGCACTAAGTTGGCTATAAAAAAGGTAGGTTTAAAGTGCTCACTTTTTTGGTGCAACATTTTGAAAATACCCTTGAATAAAAAAAGATTGTATATATAATAAAGAGTAGGTGTTGAAGTTATATTTTAAGAGTTAAATTTTTTGCAACATGTGTGCGCGATAAGCGGCTAAAAATAACCTACCTTTAAAAGTGACAGGCTCATCTTTATATAATTTACAAAACACAAAATTTATTTTTTTAATTGTTGCAAACGAAATGTTTTTTTATTATATTGGAATGATTTACAACTCATGGGGGACTGTATGAATGATACTTTGTACAACAACCGCACTGTAGAGGGATTTCTTCTATCCTCTTTGGTGTGGGGGGTTTTTGGGATTGTTTTCGGCTTGCTAATCTCTGTCCAATTATGGGAACCAGCGTTTAATTTTGGTCCATTCTTGAGTTACGGCAGGCTGCGCACCCTGCATATCAGTATACTTGCCTACGGACTTGGCTTAGGCGTCATTTTCGGGCTGTTTTACTTTATGTTGGTGCGTTTAACTAAGAGGGGGTTGGTTTTTCCCCGTCTTGCAAGATTTCACCTTTGGCTCTGGAATATCGGCGTTGTAGTTGCAGGCGCTTCGCTCTTTTTGGGCTTTACACAATCGCTTGAATACGCTGAATTTGAATGGCCGGTGGACATTGTTGTAGTAATTATCTGGGTGATATTTGCGGTAAATATCTTCGCCAGCGTCTTTTTGAGAGAGGAGAAACAGATGTATGTTTCTCTGTGGTATATGTTGGCTTCTGTGCTTGCTGTAGCGGTGCTGTATCTGGTGAACAATATTGCCATCCCCGCTGGGCTTACAAAGTCTTACCACATATTCTCCGGCATCAACAGCGCTAACATGGAATGGTGGTATGGTCACAACATAGTGGGCTTCTTGCTTACAACCCCTATTTTGGCTATGTTTTACTACTTCCTCCCCGTCTCCACAAAGCTACCGATCTACTCTCACCGTTTGTCAATCGTTGCTTTTTGGGCTCTAGTTTTCACGTATCTCTGGACTGGTGCGCACCACTTGGTATACACCCCTCTTCCAGACTGGATACAAACACTCGGGATTGTGTTCTCCCTTATCTTGATCGCTCCGTCATGGGGTTCGGTAATTAACGGCTTTTTTACCATTGAGTCTGATTGGAGCAAACTTCAAGAAAACTACCTTACAAAGTTCTTCCTTGCGGCAATTACTTTCTATGGTCTGCAAACTATCCAAGGCCCTGGTCAATCCGTTAGGGTTATCAGCGGCTTAGTTCACTATACGGACTGGGTTATAGGACACGTTCATATGGGAACTATGGGGTGGGTAACCATGACCGCCACAGCTTGTATGTATTACGTTTTCCCAAAGATTTACAATACAGAAATTTTCAGCGTGAAACTGGCAAACTCTCACTTTTGGCTTGTTTTCATAGGGCAGTTAATGTATTCTTTCACTATGTGGATAGCGGGCATCCAACAGAGCGTTATGTTAAAACAGCTTAATAGTGATGGAACCCTAGCCAACACATTTATGGATACTCTCGTAGCAATCTATCCGTTCTGGATATTGAGGACCGTTGCCGGCTTAATCTTCACCGTAGGTATGGTTATTTTTATTCTTAACATTGTGCTGACTATTGTAAAAGGCAGAAGCCTTAGTCAGTCTAGAGCATAGGAGCGAAACATGAGCAACAAACCAGACAACAGCATTTATTCTAAGCCGCTCATATTCTCAGTTATAGCTTTGGTGGTTATCCTTATAGGCTCTGTTATTACAGCCTTTTATCCGCTAATCCGTGCAGATATGCACCCTAAACTGGATAACCTGCACCCCTATACCCCATTTGAACTGGCGGGTAGGGATATATATCAGAGAGAAGGCTGCGGCTATTGCCACTCCCAAAATGTCCGTCCATTGAAAACCGATGTGTTAAGATATGGGGCATACTCTCAAGCTGGAGAGAGTGCATATGAGCGCCCATTTTTGTGGGGTTCGCGCCGCACTGGTCCAGATTTAGCGAGAGCGGGCGGAAAGTATCATGACAACTGGCACACGCTGCACACCCTAAATCCCCGCCATTTCAGCCCTAAATCCAACATGCCTGCTTATCCTTGGCTTGAAAACGCTCTTCTGAGCCCTGCCGCAGTTGAAGCTAATGTAAAGGCTTATGGGTATATTAACTACTCTCCTGCTGATATTCAGTTCTTAGAAGGCAAGACAGAGCTTGCAGCCCTTACTGCATACATCCAGTCGCTTGGACGCGGTGTTAAAAAAGAAGGGTTCGGCTATAGAGTGGGAACAGTTGAGGACTATAAGAACTTCCTTGCAAAAGGGGTAAGAGGCACCGTTGATCAAGGGCAAGGCATTTACACTAACGAGTGCGCAGGCTGCCACGGAGTCGACGGTAAAGGTTCAGCTCAGGGCAAACTCTCGGAAGGGATCTCTACTATGAACTTAAAAGATGCCAGGGAGATGGGCTATGAGGCTGCAGATATGTATGTTCAGATCTTCAACGGTCTTGAACAACTCATGCCTCCTTACGGCAATGTTCTCTCATCTGAGCAGATTGACTCCCTTATTCTGTATATTGAAACACTTGAAAGGAGATAACCATGGCGGAAGAATATGATGATTTTGAAAAATTCGTAAACCCGGAAACGGCTGAAAAGCTTCCTGCCGGGTGGCTTATCCTGTTTATCGGCTTGATTGTTTTTGGGGTTTTATATATCTATTTCTATACCCCCCAACTTTCCGACTGGTCTCAGGCTCTGGAATACACAACATCTATTAACCCTAACCCTGCACCTTAACGGTTAGAGGGTTTTGCTTAGAGTTTATGTTGAGGGAGGTTATGCCTCCCTCTTATTTTTTAATTTTATCTATTGAGCTGATTGCAATTCATTAAAAAATATACTATTATCAGTTTATCTTTTTTCCTTGGGGGCGCTCGGTTTCGACGGGGTGCTGAAGGTCTTAGGAGCATGTCAAGGACCAGGTCCTTGTAAAAACTTGGAAAAAAATAAACGCTAACGATAGTCAAGAGTTGGCTCTCGCTGCCTAATTAGCGCAGCGGGCATCTCCTAAAAAACCCCGCCGTGAGGTGTTTTAGAAAGGTGTAAAAGATTCCGGCTAGTCAAGCCAGACGCCCTTTCTGGCTGGGCGAAATCTAAGGGGCTTTTCTCAACTTTAGCCGGTTCTGCGGGCAAAAGGGGAGAGAGACTTAATCGCAGAGCTAAACATGTAGAGCCTTAGATGATAAGCATTTCGGACGGGGGTTCGATTCCCCCCGCCTCCACTCCCTTTAAAATTATCTCCGATTTTATTTGCTAATTTCGCCTAGAGGCTTATAATGATCTCCCGAAGATGAAAAGTTCTAGGGGTTATAATGTCTAAGTATATTTTTGTTACCGGCGGGGTTGTTTCGTCTTTGGGAAAGGGGATGTCCGCTGCTACTATAGGTGCGTTGCTGAAAGCTAGAGGTTTCAAAGTTCGAATACGCAAATTAGACCCTTACCTTAATATAGACCCTGGCACAATGTCGCCTCTTCAACATGGCGAGGTGTATGTCACAGAAGATGGGGCGGAGACAGACCTAGATTTAGGGCACTATGAACGTTTTCTATCTCAAAATTCCCACTCCACAGACAGCATCTCAGGCGGTAAGATATATTATAACGTTCTCATGAAAGAGCGCCGCGGAGATTACTTAGGCGCTACAGTTCAGATGATTCCTAATGTTACAGATGAGATCAAAGAGTTCATCTCTTCAGGGCTTGTTGAGGAAGACTTTGTAATATGCGAGGTAGGAGGCACCGTTGGGGATATTGAGAGCCTTGTTTTCCTTGAGGCTATCCGCCAATATGCCAACGATATTGGGCGTAAAAACGCCATGTTTATTCATGTTACACTGCTGCCGTATATTGAAACGGTTAAAGAGCTAAAAACCAAGCCTACCCAACACTCTGTTAAAAATCTATTAGAAAAAGGGATTCAGGCAGATATGCTCCTTTGTAGGTGCATCAAGAATATTTCGGAGGCTGAGCGGGCAAAGTTAGCCCTCTTTTGCAATATAGAAAAGAGCAATATCATTCCCGCCGTCGACGTCGACAACGTTTATAAACTTCCAAACCTCTATTACTCGGCAGGGGTTGATCAGAGGGTTTTAGAATATTTCAATATTAAAAGCGAAGAGCATTCCCCCAATATGCAGAAGTGGGAAGAGCTGGCAAAGAGGATCGATTCTGTTAAAGAGAAGGTAAATATAGCTCTAGTGGTAAAATACGGCGATGCATCCGATGCCTACAAATCGCTCAATGAAGCCCTCCACCACTCTGCATGGGATGAAAACCTTGATATGCAGATAAAATGGGTCAACGCTGAAAGTTTAGAAAAGATGCAAGATATAACCCCTGTTTTTGAAAAGATCACCGGAATTATAGTCCCCGGTGGTTTCGGCGAGAGAGGGACAGTAGGCAAGATGAAGGCTATAAACTATGCTCGCGTTAATAATATCCCCTATTTCGGCATCTGTTTTGGGTTGCAGCTTGCCATTATAGAGTTTGCCAGAAATGTGGTGGGGATAAAAAACGCCAATACCACTGAATTTGAACACCCCTGCTCCCCTGTAATATCTCTGATGACCGAGTGGATCAGTAAAGGGGAGTTAGAGAAGAGATCGCAAAACTCTGATAAAGGCGGAACGCTTCGTTTAGGGAGCTATCCGTGTAAGATAGTTGAAACTAGCCTTGCCCATAGTATATACAAGGTGGATTTTATCCACGAGAGGCATCGCCACCGCTATGAGATGAACACCAACTATGAAGAGATATACCGTTCTAACGGTCTATATGTTACAGGGCGCTCTCCTGATGGGGTTCTTCCTGAAATTATAGAGCTTAAAAACCACCCTTTCTTTTTAGGGGTGCAATTCCACCCAGAATTTAAGTCAACGCCGTTTAAGCCGCACCCGATCTTTTCTAACTTTTTACTGGCTGCAAAAAGGGCGGGCGGCGGATAGTTCGT
>JAISNW010000066.1 GCA_031276055.1 Deferribacteraceae bacterium
CAAGAGCAGATATATGCAACAGGCTTTATAGGGCGCGGCTCTCCTCCTGATGATCCGGCTAGGGGGAGCGCTTTTTACTTTGTAAAGATCTTTTAGAAAGTTTATCTATTTTAGAATTAGTTCAAAGCTGCGTCCGCCGCTTGAGATGCGCACCTTTATCTCGCTGTCGGTTTGAGGGAGGGCTCGGTTTATATCCGCAGCGCTTTTTACAGGGATGCCGTTGACAGCTGTTAGATAGTCGCCTTGTTTAATGTAGCGCGGGTAGCTGCTCTGTTTAATTATCAACCCATGCCCAGTCTCGGCTGCCTCTATGCCATAACGGGATTTTAGAAGTTCAATCCCATAGTTGATAGGAGCGCCTGCTAAACTCAGCGCTAAAGAGATTCTTCTTCCGTTTCTTTCAAATACCGCCGATAAGCTCTGTCCAGGCGGGAAAGTTCTTAAAATATGACTCACCGAGTCCAATGAGTTTACGGGCAGATCGTCTAGACTGATAAGGATATCCCCCTTTTTAACCCCCTTTTTTGCAGCCTCGCTGCCTGCCTCAACAGCGCCTACCACCAGCCTTCCATCACCCGAATATACAGAGAACCCTAAATGCCCCTGCCTTATACTCTTATACCGCACAAGCTCCGGCACGATTCTGCGCACAGCATCGATGGGGATGGCAAAGCCGATCCCTTGGGCGTCTCTATACATCGCGGTATTAATTCCGATAACTTCTCCGTCTAGGTTGATTAGAGGACCTCCAGAGTTTCCAGGGTTGATGAGGGCGTCTGTCTGAATGAATATAGAATAGGAGCTTCCCACCTTTACCAAACGGCGGCTGCCAGAGACTACCCCAGTGGTGACAGAACTTGATAGACCATATGGATTGCCGATCGCTATTACAGTCTCGCCGGGCATTATATCGGCGGAGCTTCCTAACTTCACAGGGCTAAGCCCCGCGTTATCAATCGCCAAAACCGCCACATCTAAAGCCTCATCTCCGCCTATAAAGCGGGCGGAGAATTGACGGTTGTCCCGCGTGAAAATGGCAATGGAGGTTGCATCGCTAATGACATGGTAGTTTGTAACCACCAGCCCTGAGCTGTCAAAAACAACTCCTGTGCCTACGCTCTGGCTCTTGTAAGTTCCGCCGAACCCCATAAACTCGTCAAAGAAAGGGTCCCCCCACGGTCCCTGCCTGCGTTTAAGAGTGTCAACCCGTATATTCACCACAGAATCCTGCACAGAATTTACCGCCCTAACAACAGGGGTCACCCGCTGTTCGCGGGCAGAAAGGGGAATAGCTATAAGTAGGAATACCGCCGTAAATCCAATAAATCTCCGCATATGAAATTATAGGTTTAGATAACTGCTAAGTAAAGGGATTTTTGACTCTCACTTCTCTATGGGCGAAAACAGTTTGAAAAAAGTTTGTATATATAGTAATCTACAGCGTTCTTTCCATCTTAGAAATTTTTTTGGAGAATTTATGGATGATGTGCAGAAAGTAACAGAATTTCTTAGAGAGCTGTTTGCAAGCGAGTATAAATATATATTCTTAATAATTGCAATTACCCTTATAAACATCCCGTTTCTTATTATATGGGGGTATAGGAAAAAGTCCAAGATGAACCTTCGTAAAGCCAACCCTTTCCAATTAGGCAAATTCCAATTTCAATATAGGGCGAAACGGTTGAATATCTATACCACTAATCTTATCTTCTTTCTAATCATAACAGGCGTTTCTTACTCCTTTTACACTGATACGCAGCAAACTGATGAAACGTTTGCCTTGATTAACTTAGGGGTAGTTCTCCTTAGCGCGCTCTTCGTAGCGCTCTGGTTTATCATCTCGGTTATCAAATTTTCATCTGCCCGTATTGAGATATACGAAAACGGCTTTATAATAAATACGGGGTTGAGCAAAAATCTCCTGCTCTATTCAGATATTTGCAGAGCGGATTGGCTTGATCGTAATCTTTCAACTTTTTCGGGGTATCCCGACTTATTAAAAATATTTAAGACAAGGGTGCTGGTATTCTACGACCGAAAGGGGAACCCCCTTGCACAAGTAGGAACATCTACCTTTAGAATTAATGAAAGAGCTGTCCGCAAACTTTCAAATATTAATTATGAAATTGAACCCGAGAGCGCTGCCCCAATGAAAAATCTAATAACAGTAGTATTTGGAAATTTTGAATAGATAAGGAGATTATGATGGACATTCTAGGAATTATCAGGGATATAACAGGCAAACTGTTTAACAGCCCGATGCGGCCGGACCCTGCGTATGCAGTCTCTGAGGAGCAAAGACCGTTCGTTGCAACGGGGGCAATATTGGTGAAAGCAAACCAATGGACGCCGCAGTCGCTGATAATAGCCCCCACCAGCAAGATTCAGCCTAGGGAGGTTCTATGCGGTTTTTGGGATGTCAACACTAGCGAGGAAGCTCTTCAAGCGGTGGATTCTTTTTTAACAGATGGCGACAGCCGCACCCTTGATCCTATGTTAGAAGAGTATCTTAGCGGCAATAAAACGGTGTTCACCCCTGAACAACAAGCTATGCTTGAATTTGTTGAAGGGAGTATAATGGTTGGTTATAAGTGGAACGGCGTTGTATTAAAAAGAGGGGATATTGACGCCGTGCGCACAAGCATCGCATGGGATATTGAGAGGGCGGCTTTCATAGCGCGTTTAGCGTTTAACTGTGAATTAATGGACGAACCGACCACTTGGGAAATCTTAAAAACAACACGGCATCTGGCAGAGCTTAATTTTCAGAGCTGGTGTGAATACCTTATCTCATTTATAAAAGGGAGAGCATTGGTAATGACAGATGAATCTTACAGATCAGGAATGGATGCCATGTTCTCAAATGGGCTTCTCTTAAATGATCTAAATTGGGGCGATGTGTGGAAGTGGTCGCCGCTAGGAGGCTAAAGCAAGATATTCTGAACTTTTTTATACTTCCGCCGTCTTATCCTTAACTATCTAATCGGCGGGGTTATGTATGCAATACCGCAAGCTAGTTTCTACGGGTTTGGAGATTTCCGCTCTAGGTTTCGGCACGATGCGTCTGCCTTTACTTGAGGGCGGTTTGGTGGATGAAAAGGGCGCTATAGAGATGCTGCGCTCCGCAATTGAGCGCGGCGTGAACTATATCGATACAGCTTATTTATATCATAACGGTGAAAGTGAAATAATAACAGGGCGGGCGTTAGAGGGAAGTTTTCGTAATAGAGTTTACCTTGCAACAAAATCTCCCCTCTGGATTATCAACCAAACTGGAGATTTTGACCGTATATTGGCTGAACAGCTAAAAAAACTGAATACAGACTATATAGATTTTTACCTCTTGCATAACGTCCGCAAGGAGAATTGGCAATCGGTGGTTTTAGACCTAAACCTCATTGAAAAAGCGGAGGCTGCAAAGAGAGCGGGGAAGATCCGTTATATCGGCTTTTCCTTTCATGATGATTTCAACACCTTCAAAAAAGTTGTTGACCATTATAACTGGGATTTCTGCCAGATTCAACTTAACTACCTAGATGTTGCATATCAGGCGGGGTTAGGCGGGCTTAAATACGCCGCGAAGAAAGGGCTGGACATAATAATAATGGAGCCGCTGAAAGGCGGAAACCTTGCCGCGATTCCTGCTTCGGTTCAGGCAATCTTTGATATAGCCCCTCATAAGAGAACTCCTGTGGAGTGGGCGCTGGATTATCTCTGGGATATGCCGGAGGTATCTCTAGTTTTATCGGGGATGAGTTCTCCTAAACAGGCGGATGAAAATATAGAATATGCTTCCCGCGCATACGCGGGTTGTCTAACTAGCGAAGAGAAGAATATAATCGCCGATGCGCATAAAGCCTTTAAGAGTATAACTGCCATCCCTTGCACCGCTTGCAACTACTGCATGCCATGCCCTAGCAATATTGCCATCCCTTACATATTCACTGCCTTTAACGATTATCATATGGGAAATGTTGAGAGGGCGGTGCACTACTATAAAGATGTGGTTTGGCGCTTTGGAAAGATGCCGTCTTCCTGCACCAAATGTAAAGATTGCGAGCAACTCTGCCCGCAGAATTTAAGGATCAGCAGTCTGTTAGAAGATGTGGATAAACTGTTTGGTTAGGAGTAAGGGGAGTTTTCGGGTAAGAATAGATAGTTAAATTCTATAAACGCGATTGGCTCTATATACCCTAACTCATTAAAAAACTCCTTAACTTTAGTTATATTTACATCAAAACTTTCTATAAAGACCAGAGGTCTATATTTTTCAAGGGTTTTTCGCATTCCTGCTAAGGTTTTCAGTTCATACCACTCAACATCTATCTTTACAAAATCGATCCTTTCCACCCCTAAATCGATGTCGTCAAGGCGCTCAATCCGAAATGAACGGCAATCCTCTTGTAATGTTGGTTGCACCTCAGTCCCCCCAATATTATTAGCCCGTGCTTTTAATATCTCTCCAAAAGAGGACTCATCTCCTAAGGCGATGTTATGAGGGGTAATCACACCGCTTAACTCATTCAGCTCAATATTTTTACACAACATCCTATAACTTTCTCTGATAGGTTCAAAGCTATGTATCTTTGCGGCAGCGCTCCCCCAAAAAACGCTATGGTTGCCGATATTTGCACCTATATCTAAGATAACTGCACCCTTTGGGATATATTTGCGCAGCTCAGTGAGAATAGAATATTCAAAAAAGTTATGAGTATTGACGATAATCTCTTGAATCAAATCCCAAGGATATAAAGGGCAGTATAATTTAATCCCATTCGGGAGCGTCCAGACATCATCATTTTTTATAAGGGTCATCTTGCGTGCTAGAACATTAGCCGTCTTTGAGAAATTCTCATCTATTTTGTGGTATATCTCATCTATCTTATCAGAGATTATCTCTAAATCTGAATTCAGCACCTTATGCCTCCATTTATTCCTGAAAGCCTTTCTTTTGGCGCTGTTTGGTATAAACGCTGCTATAAGATGAATAAAAAAGTTCCTCACTACCCCCTCCCATTATGTTATATAAGCCTGAACTGCCCTGTTGACTATATATACAAACTTTTTTTATGCAAGAGCTTTTTCGAAATCTTGCGGCAAAAAAGCGATCATTTTAAGCCCATATTCTGTTTTGATGAAGTTGTTTACATTTTGCTTGAAAATGGGACGGAGGTGTTGTAGAAGTTGGTATGAGTGTTAAAAGTCAAACCCTTATCCTTTATCTATGCACTATCCTCGTTCTATGCACTCTCTATGCAGCACAGCCGATTCAGCCCCTCTTTAAGAGTGAATTTTCGCTGAACAGCTTTCAAGCCGCAATATTTACAACTGTTATTATGCTCCCTCTCGGAATAGCCCCTATCCTCTACGGCTACATCCTAGAAAACTTTTCTGCTAAGCAGATGTTAAGCGGCTCTATGCTCTTTTTGGGGATTTTGGAGGCAATATTCTCTCTAAGCAGCTCCTACCCCTTACTGATTGGGATTAGGGCAGTTCAAGGGTTTCTTATACCTGCGGCGCTAACTTCGCTGATAAGCTATATCTCCACCTCTGCAACTGTTTCAACCGTTCAAAAGGCGTTGGGAAACTATGTAGCCGTTACCATAATAGGCGGTTTTCTAGGGCGGTTTCTCTCTGGCGTCTCTGCGGGCGCGTTCGGGTGGCGACCGTTCTTTCTCTTGATAGGGATTTGCCTTATAGGGTTGTCGCTCTTACTTATGAAGGTTAAGGCAGATGCAAAACCCGCTTTCAGCAAACCTGCCCTTTCGCACGCATTAAAGGTTGTAAAGATAAGGCATAATACATTTTTATACTGTGGAATCTTTGCGGTATTCTTCGTATTTCAAGGGCTGTTGAACTTTCTCCCATTTGAGTTGAAAACTTTAAGCGGCAGCTTCAGTGAAGGGAAGGTGGGGTTCATGTATGCCGGCTATATAATGGGGGTTATTACAGCTTTTAATATATCAAAGATTGTAAAGTTTATTGGTTCAGAAACAAAGAGTCTGATTATAGGCGCTCTCATCTACCTAGCAGGGTTGCAGCTTTTCAACTTCCCCTCCTTTAAGGTGATGTTCTGCTCTATGTTTGTATTCTGCCTAGGGATGTTTATGGTGCACACCATAGCGGCGGGGCTGGTCAATAAACTTGCTAAAGAGTATAAGAGTATAACAAATGGGCTATACCTATCATCATACTATGCAGGGGGGACTTTCGGAACGTTTATCCCCGGCTATTTCTTTCAACATTACGGGTGGCACGTTTTTCTTGCCTTTTTATCTCTGGCGCTCTTTGTAGGGCTCGTTTTCTGGATTCTGCTTTATAGGGAGATTGGAAACTCTTAATTCATTATTTACACTTCCCTCTCTTTCAGTTATAAATAACTAAAATTTGGAGGGAATGCTATTATGGGAGAGTTGGCGAATATCTTTAGGAGCGCAGCCTTAAATAATTTAGAGCTCTTAAAGAAAGATATTGAAAACTGTTCAGATGACGTTTGGGAAAAAAAGTTTGGGACGGATTACTACTGGCATCATGTAATGCACGCAATCGGTTCTGCAAACTTCTTCTTAGGGCTTTTAGGCGTTCAAGGGCTTCCCACCCCGCCTGAAGGGTTGCAGCTCAATCTCTATCAAGAAGCGGATGCTGCGTTTCTGCATAGTAGAGAGACAGCCCTTACATACTTAGCGGAAACTACGGCATTTCTTGAGGGTTATTTTGAAAAGCTGGATGATAAGCTCCTATTGACCCCCGCCGACTTTTTTGGGCAGAAGACCACCTATGGCGGTATTCTGGCTTTTTACGCCGCCCACTTGGCATACCACTTAGGAGCCTGTGATATAGTCCTTAGGGAAAATGGGCTGCAAGGAGCTCTCTAGGAAAGGGTGTTATATTATATATTAAAGCGGGCGATGCTCTTGCTCTCCAAACGCCCGATAGCAAACGTGCAGAAGTTGGGGCGGTTCTTGGGGAGGCTTTTCTGGCGTCTTTCAAGAAGCCGCCGAAATGTTGCCATAATAAACGCTCAGATAATAGGGGCGGCGGACCCTATTAAAACTGCGAAACTCTCTTTTGAACATACCTTCTGCACTTATCTTGAATCCTCTTATACTCATAAGGTAGATAGAGAGTTTATTGAACGCTATGTTGCTTATGAGGGTAAACAACACTACGACAACCTCATTGAAAAGGGAGAGCGCTTTGCAATTCTGACCGCCCATTTAGGCTCGTGGGAGTTGGCAGCGCAGGTAATCCCCACATTATACGGCTTTAAGGCTCTTGTAGCAGGACGGGCGGCTAAGATCCATTCTGTGGAAAAAGCTATCAGGTGGATGCGCAATGTAGGGAGTGTTGTTTATATCAGCGATAGGTATATTGAGAAACTTTCAGAGTATGAAAGGAGAGGGTATTATTCCGCATCGCTCTTAGATCACGGCGGAACGGCGAGCGACAGCGTGTTGGCGCCCTTTTTCGGCTATAAGGTGTATACATTGGCAGGTTTATGCGCTATGTGCGTGCGTAGAAAGATTCCGATGCTGCCATGCTATCTACTGCGCACCGAGAACGGCTTTAAGGCGATCACCCATCCCCCAATCTATCCTGAAAAGGTAGAGGGGGATAGAAAGTCCAGAATAACAATGATGGCGGCGCAGGTAAATAGAGAATACGAAAAGATTATACAGCAGTTCCCTGAACAGTGGTATCTGCTCCACCGCCGCTTTAAGCGGATAGAAGAAAACGGGAAGATATCAAAGAGGATATATCAGAAACGAGCGAATCCTCTTAAAATCCTTTCATAATAGGCTTTTATCTGTTAATATACTCTATAATCTCTTGAGGAGGGTATTATGGAGCTAGACAAAGCCTTTAGGTTGATAGAACACCTTTTGAGCGCTCCTAATGTTTCTTCAAAATCTATCAGGGAAGCGTTTGGTTCTGAGATAGACATCCGCACCGCCCAGAGATATAAAAATGCCTTAGAAGCTCAAGTAGAGCATGTTATTCTTAATCCTGACGGAACGCTCTCACTGAAGAATAGCTCTATCTTCCGCAAACTTGCTTTAGAAAGAGTGGCAGCGTCTATGCAGTTTAACTATGATGAAGCAAGCGTCAAGAGAGATTTTGCAGAGAGAGGGAAGATTATAGTTAAAAGCGGTTCATTTCTCTCTTATGAAAGAGTCCGCCCTGCATTAGAAGCTGTCTCCAGCTATCTTCAGGTGCAGCAGGTTCAGATAAGATACAAAAAGAGAGATTATGTTGTTAAACCTTACCTTATTATCTTAGAAGGCGGTTTTTGGAGTCTTGCTGCTTTTTGTGAAGACAAACCTAAATCATTTAGATTAGATCGGATCAGAGATATAACCCCCTTTTCTCCCCCACGTTTTTTTGAGCCCGAGCGAAGGCAGATTTCAGCTCTAATAACCGCTCAACCGCAAGAGGCTGAAAAGGTGGAGATTCTTGTGGCGAGCGATGTTGCAGATTATTTTAAGCAGTATATCTTATCCGCCTTTCAGAAGCAGAGCTGGTTTAAGATGGAAGATAAAAAGAACGGGTTGAAGTTTACCTTTCTTGTTGTTGATAAGTTCGATTTTATCTTGCAGGCCGCCCCTTGGGCTTGCTTTATAAAGGTTCTCTCTCCTAAGAGATACCGCAACGTTCTTACAAGCTATCTAAAAGCCGCATTAGAGGGGAATGAAGCGCTATAACGATCTGAAGTCGTTCCTGCTGAAGAGATACGGCGTCAAGATGGTAAAAATCTCCCTTGATGGCGGTTTTACCTGCCCCAATCGAGATGGGAGCGTCGGGGTGGGCGGCTGCATCTTCTGCGACGAGCGCGGCTCGCGCGAAAAAGAGCTCGACACTAACGATATATCTCTGCAAATTTCAAAAAAGGTTGAAGAGCTTGTTCAGAAGAAGGAGGCGGAGAAGTTTATTGCCTACTTTCAGAACTTTTCCGGAACCTATGGCGCTTTAGAAACGCTTAGGAAAAAATATACCGCCGCTTTAGCTGAACGAGTTGCTATCCTCTCTATCGGCACAAGAGCGGACTGCATCAATGAGGATATCCTCCGCCTGCTGGCTGATATTGCGGAGAAAGAGAAGGTGGATGTTTGGATAGAGCTAGGTTTGCAGACATCCAGCGATCTAACAGCGGAGATTATAAACCGCTGTTGCAAAACTGAACTCTTTTCGAGGGCGGTCGACAGGATAAAAAGTTACGGCTTTGAGGCGGTGGCGCACCTGATGTTTGGTCTACCAGGGGAAAGCGAACAGATGATGTTAGATACTGTTAGATATGCGGCGGCGTCTGGGATAAGCGGAGTTAAATTCCACGCCGTCTATATTATGAAAGGAACGGTTTTAGAGGAGCTATTCAATAGGGGGGAGTATAAAGCTATAACGAGGGGGGAGTACCTTAACATTATTGCAAAGGCAATTCCGCTCCTGCCTACATCTGTTGTAGTGCACCGTCTTGTAAGCAGCTGTAAAAGAGAAACTCTAATAGCTCCGTTATGGGTAAAAGACAAGCCAGGCTCTCTCAACGCCATAGAAGAGAAGTTTGAACGGGATAATATAGTTCAAGCAAGCGGGTTATAAGACGTTATACTCTTCTTCTGATATAACCTTT
>JAISNW010000210.1 GCA_031276055.1 Deferribacteraceae bacterium
GGGGATGTCCAGATATGCTCGTCATACTCTGCTTCTTCCTCTTCGCCTTCACCCTCTTCTTCCTCCTCAGTCATCCCCTCTACAACTTCTTCCTCGTAAGGGGTGATATAATCCATTAGACGCACAACTTTTACTTTGGCAAGCTCTGAAGATTCCAAAGTTTTTTCCACCCATACATCGCTCTCGCCGCCAACATAGATAAACAGATCCGCCTGTTGAATCTTAATAATGTCAGCTGCAGACGGATCAAAAGAGTGTATCTCGGCGCCTGGTTTTAAGAGAAGGGTGATATTCGCCTTATCCCCTGTTATTGCTCGGGCAAAATCGTAACATGGGAAGGTAGTGGCAACTATATTGAGTTTATCCGCACTTGCGGGTTTGTTCTCTGTTTTAGTGCAGCCCAAAATGGCTATAAGGGCTAAAAGCCCGATAATTAAACGCTTCATTAATAAAGCCTCCTTAAAAGATGAAAATTAACAAAAGTTACAAAGATGAGAAGTTATTAATGTGCTAGCAGTTTAATTGAACCTTTGAGGCGATAAGGGTATGAACCCATGCGATATGCTGATCAGAGAGAGTTTTAAGATAGCGGGGGTTAAGCTCTTTTTCGATGAAGAACGCCGTTTCAGGCGTTAATATAGAGACCGAGTGTGTGAGATTGGCAACAGCGGCGTTGATCTTTTTGCATGTATCGCAGTCTTCATGATGATCTGCTCCAACATGCCCCACAGAAAGAGCGATGAATGAATATGATACGGCATTTGCTGCAATAAAAGAAACCAGCAAAAACACCGCAAGAAAACTTCTCAGAACACCCACTATCCAACTCTCCAAATTAAGAGAAGTTTAATATTATTACACAAAAATATCAACAATTAAAATCATTAAAATTTGGTTGTGGGTTTAGCAGAATCAAGAAACGCTTGATCTTTGCAGCATAAGATTGTATATTCCGATATGCTTAAAATGTTGATAATCTTATCTTTTGCAATTTATCCGTTTTTGTTGCTGTTCTTATTTTACAATGGCTTTCAGGTAAGGTTTTTGGCGTTCTTGCTTGCTGTATGTGCGCTTATCCAACTATTAAGGAGAGGGAAAAACCCTCTTGCCCTTGTATTTGCCATTCTATGCTCTATATTTGCAGCCGCCCTCTTGCTGTTAAACAGCGTCGCAGCCGCTAAACTCTACCCTATAGCTGTGAACTTAGTTTTACTCCTTTTTTTCTCATTATCGCTAATATATCCTCCGAGCGCAGCAGAACGTTTTGCCCGCCTAAAGCAGCCTGACATCCCTAACGTTGCTGTGCAGTATTGTAGGAAGGTGACGATCGTTTGGTGTCTCTTTTTTATATTCAACGCCTCTGTTTCCTTTGCCACAACCCGCTTTAGCACTCAAGTATGGACAATATACAACGGTTTTGCATCATATATATTAATAGGTCTACTCTTCGCTGTAGAGTTTGGGTATAGAACCCGCCTTATAAAGAGGCTGCCTCATGATAGCTAAACTTAACGAACTTTTGAACAATCCTAGCGAGGATATAGGTTTTTATCGAGGGCGCTCTCTATTTGCTGAATCTCAATCCGCGCCGAAACTAGGGGTGTTTAACGCTGTTACATACCGGCAGTTCTCAGAGCTTGTCAAGGTGTATTACGCCGCCCTTATAGGTAGGGATGAAAAGAAGCTGGTGCTGTATGTGAAAGATTCCCTTATCTTTATGGCGGCTTTTTTTGCCTCCCTTTTAGCAGACAAAGAGATATTTATGCCTAACTACTATCAGCAAGATTGCGAGGAGCTGTTTGGAGCGCCGTTTACAGTAACTGATATGGCGGAAATAGCCTCTAAAAACTCCATTCTATTGACTGATAACCCTAAACATAAAAGTGCGGCGCATCTACCAGTGCTCACAGAAGATGCAAAGATGAACTTTTGCACCTCCGGCTCAACAGGAAAACCGAAGATTATAAGCAAACGTCTTGCTAATTTGGCGCCTGAGGCGGTTTATCTATCTGAACTATTTGGGGATGCAATAGCTCAAAAACCGCTCTTTATAACCACTGTAAATATAAACCATATGTATGGAATATTTTACAACTTCCTGCTTCCTTTATATAACAACCTTGCAATCCTCACCGATATGGTGGTTATACCCGACCAGTTGAAAATCCTCCTCTCGACAGGAAATAAGCTCTTTATCGCTTCGTCCCCTGCTTTTTTAGAACGCCTTGCAAAATACGCAGATGCGTACTCTTTCCCTAAAAATACAGCGGCTATCTCCACAGCAGGCGGAAGCCTCAGGCAAACTACGGCAGAGGCGGTTTATAAACTTTTTGGAATATATTTTACAGAAATTTACGGCAGCACCGAGACCGGCGGAATTGCATACCGCCGCCCTGATGAGACAAAGTATTGGACTCTTTATACCCCTGTTGACGCCTTTGCAGATGAAAACGGGTTGCTCGCTGTAAGCGGCGCTTTCGTTGACTCCCCTTTTTCATTGGCAGATCGGGTTGAGTTTATAAACGAACGTCAATTTATATTGAAAGGGCGTTCCGACCGCATTGTAAAATTTGAAGAAAAGAGAGTCTCGCTAGAAGAGGTAGAAAACGTCATCCTGCAAAACAGCTTTATAGAAGAGACCTATGCCGCCCTTATAGATTTAGATTTCTTCGCGCAGAACTCCTCGCCTTTTTTAGGCGCCTGTATAGTATTAAATAGAGCAGGCAAAGATGAGTTGCTTGCAAAAGGGAAACGCAGCTTCATCAGCGGCATAAAAAAAGAGATGGTAAATAGGCTTGATCCTGTATGCATCCCATCTAGGTGGAGGATACTAGATGAGCTGCCTAGAAACAATCAGGGTAAACTCATAACTTCAGAGATTAGGCTGCTCTTTTCAGGCAATTTGGCAGAACCTGTGGTTTTAGAGAAAGCCATCTCTACAGAAAAGCTCTCTCTAACCCTCTCTTTTGTTAAAGACTCTCTCTATTTCAGAGGGCACTTCCCCGATTTTCCTATTCTAGCGGGAGTAGTTCAGGTTAATTTTGCAATAAGCTGGTTAAAGAAGGTATTCCACCATGAAACTTCAATTAAAAAGATTTCAAAGTTGAAATTCACAAATATTATCCATCCTGGAGATATTGTGAATCTATCTATTGATCTGAAAGCCAACCGCCTTTACAGATTTAAGTATTCCTCAGGCGAAAAGACGCTCTCTAGCGGAGAGCTGCATGTCTGAGCCCGCATTTAACCCATGTGTAGTTATCCCTGTATATAAACATGCTTACATCTTGACAACCTTTATCAGCAAGATTGGGGATTACCCTATAATTATTGTGGATGACGGCAATCCTAAGAGCGAAAGGGAGCTTCTAAATAATCTTCTCGGCGGGCGCATATTCATCCTAACACTCCTTAAAAATAAGGGGAAGGGAGCTGCTGTTGTAGAAGGGCTTAAAAAAGCTATAGAGAAAGGCTATACCCACGCCTTGCAGATTGATGCAGATGCACAGCATGATCTATCTGCTATAACCCTCTTTTTTAATGAAGCTGAAGCCAATCCAGAAGCGTTGATAAACGCTTATCCTGTTTATGATGCAACAGCTGCAGCGGCGCGAAAGGCAGGGCGGAAGCTGACAAATTTTTTCGTTGAGCTGGAGACCGCCCCTAATGCAATAAAAGATGCAATGTGCGGCTTTAGAGTTTACCCGCTTGCACAGATAAGCAAGATAATCGATAGATTATATTTTAAGCGGATGGGTTTTGATATAGAGATTATTGTAAAAGCATACAGATATAGGATAGATATTATCAACATGCCTGTAAAGGTGGTTTATCCTAAGGGCGGGTATTCCAACTTCCGCCTTATATTAGATAACTTAAAAATTTCGCTGCTGCATGCCTACCTTGTAACCACCATGCTTTTAGGAGCGGGGAGAAAAGACAATGCTTCCTCAAGTTGAAATATCTGTAGTTATCCCATTTTACGATGTGGACTCTATGAATATTGCTTGGCACGGAAGCTATATTAAATATTTAGAAGACGCCCGCTGCGCTCTGCTTAATGAGATAGGCTACAATTACAAAGATATGTCTGAAAGCGGCTACGCATGGCCTGTAACTGCTATTAAGGTAAAATATATCCAACCTGCTCTTTTTATGCAGGAGATAAAGGTTAGAGCAGCTCTAGCGGAATATGAAAATAGGATTAAGATAAAATATATACTTACAGATAATATGGGCGGTATTATAGCTAAAGCTGAAACTACCCAGATGTGCGTTAAAATTGCAACTCGTGAAACCTTATTCTTTTCGCCGAAAGTATTCCTAGATAAGTTGGAGAGATATAGATGAAAGCCCCCCTATTCTTATTGGTTTTAAGCCTATATGCGCTCAACAGTTCAGCGGGTGTTTTTGAACATCCTGTTGATAATTTAAGCGGGCGCAGTTTAGAAAACCCAAATATTACAGGAAACTTTCTTCAAAAACGTTTTATACCGGAGTTAAAAACCGAGATTATCTCAAGCGGAAAATTCTCTATAAATAAAGAGCGCGGCGTCTTATGGCAAAACCTCACCCCTTTTCAGAGCACAACTATCATCAGCGGCGCTCTTATCTGCTCTCTTACAGAACAAGACAGCTCTGTTAAAAGCACACCTGCCTTAAAAGAGTTTCTTGATCTGATAAACGCTCTAT
>JAISNW010000227.1 GCA_031276055.1 Deferribacteraceae bacterium
CGGTAGTATATAAAGTTTTCCTCTGTAAATTCTAAGGCTTTATCCACCGCTCTAATATGGACTTCTCTTATTCGCTCATCACCGCCAATATACAAGTTTTCCGATACAGTTTTGGGTGCTGAAAGGTTAAAATCCCACCCTATTTTGTCGCCTGTTTTCTTAAAATCTCGGATTTCACCGCTAAGAACACGATCAAAATCGGCTTTGCTGACCTCCCCCTCTATGCCAACATATGCGGCTAGCTTGCCAAAAGCTTGTGAATTCTTGCCCTCTATAGTGTCTAGCTCAAAGTAATAATCGTCAGCTCTCACGAGGGAGGTTATTTCACTGACTAGCATAAGACACCAAAAAAGAATGAAGAATAGGACAGCTCCGCCGATGAGAGAGGGTGTAAAATTTGGGATTGACAATGACGATAATTTTAGGTAGCATACATTTCACCTTTTTTGTTGCTGTGTTCCACCTACCAAGATCAGAACACAGCATTTTTTTATCTTTTAGCATGCTCTTTTTGAAGGCTACGGGCTTTCCCATTTTGTAAGTGATAGGGAATATTTAATCCTTTATTGCGCCAATTTGCCACTGTTTGCGGAGTTACCCCTAAACATTCAGCGACTTGCACAGTATTAAGAATATCATCAGAGGTGTATTTAGTTCGCAGTCTATCTGTAATAATATTCGGCAGATCATCGATTTTCTTTTCAAGGTGAGCAAGATTTTCAAGAACTATCCTTGAAGCAGTTCTTTCTGCAATCTCTTGAATGACTAAATCTAAGCTGTTCATAGATATACCAACCAAAAAAATAAATATTCAATATAAAAATATCTTAAAAATACTATTGCTGTCAAGCTATTTTTTTATAATAATATGAAAATGGATATAAACAGACGTGTAAAAGAATTAAGAAGTTTGATCGGTGTGAGTCAGAATGAGTTTGCTGAAGTTTTAGGGGTTCCTCAAAATCGTATCGCTAGAATTGAATTAAACAGAAATCCCCCATCAACGGAATTACTGAAAAGCATATGTTTTGCCTATGGTGTAAACCTAAGTTGGTTGATAAATGGGGAAGAACCAATTTTTAAAAGTGGTAGCAATATTTACAATACTTATCAAAAAGCCAATTTGCCTACTCAAGGGAATCTGTTGACCATAATCCTTTCGGAGATCGAAAAATTATCTCCTAATATGGACATAAAGCTAAAAGCGAATGTTGTTGCTTTTTACTATGAATATTATATCGGTAGCACTGAAACCGAATATGAGACCATTAAGAATGAAATAATAAATACTTTTAAAGTAGTAACCTACTTTTTAGGAGGGAGAAAATGAGGCATATAAAGAGCTATATATTGGCTTACTTCAAAATGTTGCACGAGGTTTTATCTTGTAAAAATTTTTTTGAGATAACTGTGAATGAACGAACTAGGCATTGTATATCACATGACAAGTTTTACAAAAAAGTCGGTATAATCGTCGACACAGCCGATATAGCCAAGATAGAAGCTAATCCGAAAGTTATACTAATAATTAATGCTAATATTCTCATTCAGAGGATAGGTGCGCTCGCATACCCACTGGCATTATTTTCTATAATTTTATTTCCTTTCCTTTCCGACATTAGAGTGGCTTGCCTATTGTTGCTTTCGTTAGCTATCGCTTGGCTATTTACGTATTCTTTAAATAATCGTTTTGACCGTTTAAAATCAAGACACGGTTCTACAGGAATCCTACAAAAAATGTTTGGTTTAGGAATGTTCCTTGACGAATAGGGGACTAATAGGGGACTAATGAAACGGTTTTTATTGGAAGGTAAAACCGAAAACCCTTATAAATACTGGAAGCGGGCGAGGGGTCTCGAACCCCCTACCTACAGCTTGGGAAGCTGTCACTCTACCTGGTGAGCTACGCCCGCATAAAGCCGTAAACCAAACACCGCACAGACAAGGCTCGCCGCTAAAAAATCGAGTGTTAAACCCCAATCTTTGATGAGCCATTGTGCACAAAAAAATCGGCAAAATTTGACAAAGGCGCAACGGCGGCAACCCCGAACTACAGACAACTTTATAGGGTTGACGGGGAATACAAGAGGGGGGCTCGCCCCCTTTCCTTATTTTACTGCTTCTTTGAATGCTTTGCCCACTACGAATTTAGGAGCTTTGGTTGCAGGTATCTTAATTTCTTTTCCAGTTTGCGGATTGCGCCCTTTACGAGCTTTTCTTTCTGATACCTTAAAAGTGCCGAAACCGACCAACGTGACAGGATCGCCCTTTTTTACAGAATCAATGATGATAGTGATGATAGATTCCAGAGCAGCTTGAGACAGCTTTTTTGTTAATTTGGTCTCCAACGCTATAGCGTCAACAAGTTCTTGTTTGTTCATATATCCTCCTTTGAATTACCTTTGATACCATATACTAAACAAGCATTCGTTTGCAAGAAAAAACTATACTATTTTTAGGATTCTTAAAAAATTTTATACAAAAGCGCTCAAAAAAATTTACATCTTCATTGAGCGGATAAGTATCTCTGCAAAGTTTTCCGGTTGATAAGAGTTTACCTCATTCTGTTTTGAAAGTTCCAAAACTGTGCCGAAAGAGACCGCCTGCAGGAATTTGCCCGAAAAGAGCCCTGCCAGATAAGACCATAACGTCTCTCTTCTTTCCAGCAGCATCTTCCTCGTTTTTTCCGCTGCCGCCTCAGCCTGCTTACTCATATCTTCCACTACAAGTTTCTTCTCTTTTTTGTTCTCCCCTGCCCTAAAAAAGAGATCAGCTATAGTAAACGGATCTTCCCGATATACCTCCTCTCTAGGTATAACTAAGCTCTCTCGCCTTATAAAAAAGCGGAGGGATAGGCTCTCCCGTTTTTGCAGATTCTCGGCAAGCTCTTTTGCAAAAGTAAACTCCAAAAGTTTGCCCGCGAAAGCCGCCTCAGGATCCTCCTCCTCTTGCAGGTTTGCAAAGTCCGCAGGGAGCATCCTGCGGGATTTTAAGTAAATTAGGTAACTTGCCAGTTCTATAAACTCTGCGGCTATATCGATGTCAAGCTCTTGCATCAGGCGGATCTCTTCCACAAATTTATCTGTTATCTCCGAGATGCTGAGTTCAAATATATCTAACTCATGGCGGTGGATTAGGTGGATAAGCAGATCGAGCGGACCGTCATAACGCTCTAAATGAACATCTAAAACCACCTGTCTAGCCTTCCAAAAACCTTTTTATATGTTTAGTCTGTTCAGTAAATTCCAGTAGGAAAGAATCATGCCCGTAATCGGAGTTGATCCGCGCCCAGAGAGGCGGATTATTCACCTTTTTCATCATATTTACAAGATCATCCGTCTGATACTCTGGAAATAGGGTGTCCGAAGAAAAGGTAATAAACATAGATTTAGCGGTTATCCTAGATATAGCGGCTTCAAAAGAGGAATACCCATATTCAATGTCAAAGATATCCATAGCTTTTAAGAGATAGAGGTAGGAGTTGGCGTCAAAACGTTCTGTGAATTTATAACCGTTGTATCTAAGGTAATTTTCCACCTCAAAAAATCCGTTAAAATCATATATCCCTTCAAAAGTAGCATACCGCCTTGCAAATTTCCTATGAAAAGCGGCGTCTGAAAGGTATGTAATATGCCCCGCCATCCTCCCGATAGCCAGCCCGTTCTTAGGCGGCGTTTTCCCATAATAATTCCCATTGCAGAACAGCGGATCAGTCGTTATGGCTTGCCGCGCAATAGAGTTGAAGGCGATGGCTAAGGGGGTAATGTTGCGGGCGGTGGATATAGCTATCATCCGCTCTAGCCTCTCAGGGAAGGTGACAGCCCAAGAGAGCGCCTGCATCCCCCCTAAAGAACCTCCCGCAACGCAATAAAAACGTTCTATCCCTAGATGCTCCGCTAAACGTTT
>JAISNW010000032.1 GCA_031276055.1 Deferribacteraceae bacterium
CTTCAGTTTCAATCCATGCCTCCGTGCGGGAGGCAATTTTTTTTATCCTCCTCCCGCCCAAAAGGGCGGGTAGTTTCAATCCATGCCTCCGTGCGGGAGGCAATGCTAGCCTTATCGGCTAGCCAGTCATTGGCTAGCGTTTCAATCCATGCCTCCGTGCGGGAGGCAATAAGCCTTTATTATCAAGGGTTTTCGGCGTAAAATTGTTTCAATCCATGCCTCCGTGCGGGAGGCACTGATTGATATATCTGGTAAGGATCAACTATAAAATGTTTCAATCCATGCCTCCGTGCGGGAGGCAATGCTGTTCTTGTAGAGTGGCTTAAACATTGAGCTATATTTACTGTTTGAGCTAACCTGCCGCACGAAAGAAAACCTCTACAACAAAAACAGCTCAAAATAGATCAAATATCACTATTCATATGTATCGCCAACTCTTCAGCAAATATATGATAACTGATGTTTAGCGAATTTTCAAATAACAATTAAGGGATCCCTAAATATATCAGGGATTTTTTTTGCACCATAATGTTCTACTCTATTTTTCCAGTTGCTGCCGAGCATATAGAAACGGAGGCTGTCAAGTGAAGGATCGTATATAGAAAGGAGTTTGTTCTTCAATTCTTCCCACTGCGACGGCGTTACTTCACACTCAAAGGTTGAATATTGAACCCGCATGCCATAATCTTTGCAATGTTTTGCTACATGCCGCAGGCGTTTTGCGCCTTCGCTGTTCATTGCAATATCATAAGTGATTAATACCATCATCTTGCTAAAAATGGAGGATACTCTTTGATATCGCCGCGAATATGTCTTGCAAGCAACTGTGCTTGTAGATGCGGCAATAACCCCA
This sequence comes from Deferribacteraceae bacterium, assembly GCA_031276055.1. Lineage (GTDB taxonomy): Bacteria > Chrysiogenota > Deferribacteres > Deferribacterales > JAISNW01 > JAISNW01. The sequence continues at coordinate 854 of JAISNW010000032.1, forward strand.
CTGGTGTTTCCTCTGCAATAAATGGGTGGATAATATTTTCCTGCTTGCGTTCCTGTATTGAGTTTAGCAATAACTTTCTAGCTTCATCGCTTAACCTTACTGCACCGCTTGCTTCAACGGTAAAATCTGATAGTTTAACCTGCTTTCGGTTTATAAGGCTTAAAACTAACCTATCAGCAAACCATGCCCTAAATTCCTCTAAAATATCTAGCGCTAGGCTGTCTCTACCTGATCTGTCGGCATGAAGAAAGCCCGCTTGGGGATCAAGCCCAACACCTTGTAATGCAGCGGCAATATCTCTACCTATTATGGCATAGACAAAAGAGAGCATTGCATTTACAGGATCTATAGGCGGTCTTCGATTGCGCCCGTTAAAAACAAACTCTTTGTTTGTAATCAGGTTGTTGAAAACTTCAAAATACCTCAAAGCTGCTTCGCCTTCTATCCCTCTTACTACGTCAAGTTCTTTTACCTCTGCCAGCCTTAATACAGACAATTTTAAGAGGTTTACCGCATTTTCTAGGTCAGGATCATCTCCTCTATTTCTAATTTGGCGCTGCAAAACCCTTCGGGAGGCGCTTATCTTTGCAGCTGCTATATTTCTTGCTATCAATACAGGATTAGTTTCTGACACTTTATATTGAGCTCTTCTGAGTAAAATATTTCCGGTCTGCCTAGTTTGCATACGGGCAAAAAAATCTCCATATTCACTAAAAAATGACAGCGCCACCCCGTATTCTCCGCAAATACGATATACATAGGGCGATACTAAAATGTTTCCAAAACAGAAAATGCCGCCTATAGCGTGTATGGGAAATTGAGCAAGTTTAGTTTTTTCGTATTCAATAACTATAGTTTCCCTTTCGATGTGCAGGTAGCATCCCTGTTTTGATAGATAGAGCGAGTTTAACAGCTTTTTCATGATTCGCACCGTAATAATTCGTTTATATATGCAGTTGAATTATCATCAAGGATTTTTGGAAAACATATGCCATAAAGCGAACAGCTATTGCACTTCTTAGAATATTCTGCTTTTGGAGTGTCGCCCGATGTGAATAGATCTTTTACTTCATCTATCGTTCTGATAGTATAAGCACGAAGTTCCTCATCGATAGGAATTTCAACTCTACGTCTTATTCCCCAATACCATATAGCTCCAATCTTTACGGTGGTGCAAAGCATCTCTTCGATGCACAGCGCGCCGCCGCAAAGTTGAACAGCATCTGTGTAGTCTTTTTTCGGTTTTCCTTTTTTGTATTCCACCGGAGTAAAATCATACGGCTTGCTGCCGCACTCTAAGAGATCGAGCACCCCAATCAGATTATATTTCTCCGATGAAACTTTTACAGTGCGCTCATAGCGGATGCCGCGACGTGTTTCCATCACGCCGCTATCTACTCTTTCATGTAAGATGCTGCCAATGGCAGTAAGGTAGTTATCCTCCCAACACCATTCATTGTAGATTATTGCACACTGCCGACGGCAAAAAGCGTAATGCTGCAAAGCAGAAAGAGGAACTGTTAAAATATCCATCAATTTTTACAGCTTTTCAAGCAACTTTACCCCCATAGGAAGATTGGCTGAATTAACCGTGACTGAATAATCTGAATATTTTCTGGGAAGTTCATTTAAGGAGGATATCTTTACCCTTTCAAAAAGCTCAATTGAACGCGCCCGCCCTATCTTGTTGTCGTGCTCAAATACAATCAATTTTCGCGAACTTATCTCGCCTCGCGCTGCTGCTCTATCATGTTCAAAAGCGTTTATTAGCGCCTCCCAAAGCAGGTTGAGATCATCCTCCGTGAAGCCGCTTATTATAGCATCAACTGCTGATACGAAACCATGCATAAGATATAAGGCGTAAGGAACAGTAGATTTTCTTCCAAATGTGGAAGCATACTCTCTATCTTTTTCCATCTGCTTTTCAAGATCTTCTTCTTTGGTAACAGCGCAACGAGTAATGGAGTGTTCAGCCTGATAGATGCGGTCTATTGAGCGTGCAAAGGTAAACTGCACAGGTCCGCGCACCGTTCCCGCCGGCTTTTTCCCTGTGCTCATAACCGCACCAAATGTTCTTATATCATAATAATTGGCGCATAGATCTTTCTGCCTCGTTTCAAGCGTATCGCCGCGGGCTTTTTCTATAGCGGTGTTTAATGCGGAACCTTGCCTGATAAAGATGTCGTAGGGCGAGTTAAGCCCATGTTTTAATTGGACATAATTTCTGACCTTCCTCTTAATACAAACATCGGAAACGAGCCCATCTTGATTTTCCGGATCAGCCCTCGGCAAATTGCCCAAATCTGGATCCCCGTTGGGGTTTCCGTCTTTAACATCGAACAAAAAAACAAAATCGAACCTGCTTTTAATAATGTTACTCATTATTTTCTCCTTTATTAGAAAAATTATCTTGCCGTTGATGGTAGTAGCCTATTGCAAACTCTCCCTGCTCTTTGAGGGAAAATATTACAGGAAAAGCATCGCGGTCAATATGCACAAAAAGCGCTGTGAGCTTTTTGTCTAGTGTTATTGCAAGCCCCGGTTTTTCCTTTTTCAGCTTTGAAAGGTGGCTGGCTGTTAATCTAAGCAACCTTCCAAATGTTTGGGATGGGTAAGTTGAAGCGGCGGAATAAAACCTCTCACCGATTGGAGCATTAATATTGTTCCCCAATGCCGCTGATTGTATGCTTTCTAGCAGAGCAAAGATGCGCCCGGACACATAAGCCGTGCTTGTATTTTTTTCGTCAGTACGATCACTCATCTGTTCTCCTCCTCTATTTAAGATTAATTTTAATAATGATGCTCTAGGGGTTGTGACCCGTCCTCCTTCAAGGCGTATCCGCCTTAAAACAGTGTCCAAAAGTGATATAGGAAGTTTACACCCTGTCAAAGCTGCCTTCCAGAGAATAACTGAGGCGCGCCATATGCTTGGATCTTCGTAATCGCACTTATATCTGTTTGCTTCCCTTGTATGAACTGCGCACGAATTATGGAGTTCGCTTATGCAAGGATAAGCAACCCCACTAACTTTGGTATCGAAATCTGTCTTAATTATTTTAATATCAAAAAACCAGTCTGCAATTTTCTCTACAACAGTTTCTGCAGCGGTTTCTATAAAATCTCTAACGGCAATCCGCGCAGCTGCACCGGAGAGTGCAAAAGCATAAAAACGATCTGCATCTATCTTTACGTTATCTTTTCCTGCGGCTGGGGAGTTGAGCAGCCGCCGATAATCGCTTTCACCTGAAGGTTGTTTTCTGCGGAGGGAGTTTTGCAGCAAAAGTTCTATCTTTGGAATATTCGCCTGTGTATCATCAGGATAATCCATCTCTTCTACCTTACTGCCACTCTTTGTCCAAAATACCATAGCAGTATCCCTGGAAAGATTCTTCCTGTTATAAAAACGTTTCCCTTTTTTGCCTGAAATCTCCTCGCCGGAATTCAACAGAGTATTCAGAGCATTAACATAGTTTCTGGCACAGGCTGTGCAGATATGGGCGTTTAGATTCCCTGACAAACCATAGGATTCAAATGCAGTTACATTGAATGAGATAAGGGCGCTCCCGCTAGATTGTCCTTTAGGCACACCTCTTATCATGCCATGCGGTTCGTCTGTGATAGGGGATGTGCTGCCGCCGCAAACGGAGCATCTGCTCTGTTTTTTCTGAGACATTTGCTTTTTCTGCTTTTCTGCATATTTTTTCTCTATCTCAGAGATAACATCAGGGTGTTGATGGAGCAGCCCCTCTTCCCCGTAGACACGAAAAGCTATGTTGCTATTCTGTTGCTTTGGGGGGATTTGTTTATCAAAGTCGGCAAGTGCATCCTTAACTTTTCCATTTTCATAAAAGGGTCTTATTGGTTTAAGAGATGGTAAATACCAGTATTGTGCCAGCTTATCTAAAAAAAGTTCATGCTTTTTCTCATCAATGCCCAACACCTCTTCTGCTTTATCTAGCAATAGCCGCGCTTTCCCTTTCTTAGCAGTGATGAGTTCCACCAACGCCGTCCGTTTTTCATGGGGAATTAAACTTATGAAATCACCGTTTTTAGATATTGTTAAAGTAATTTCATAAGATTCATTTTTTAAGGCATCACTTTCTATCCTGCGTACACGTTTGCCATATTCAACAAGTTGGTTGAGCATATCTATTCCTCCCTGCCGTAAAAGTTTAGCAGCTGTTTTACCCCCTGAGTATGCTCGGCTCTTATATGCGAAGATTGCATCAGATATTCGTTCGGCGCATTATCGCCTTCCAACACGCCATTTCGGATAGCGGCATTATACATATAGCAAGGTTCGGCTCTGCCGCCGCTATCGTAATATATATCGTAAAACATGCTCCCAATAGGTATCGTTTCATTGATGGGTGTTTCATCTCGGTTGTCAAAGAGTTCACAGGAAAACTCTCGAGTTCCTAGATAAGGCCTTCTGTAGCACTGCCCTTTTTGAACACGATCCCTAAAGATCGTTTCATATTTTTT
>JAISNW010000102.1 GCA_031276055.1 Deferribacteraceae bacterium
AAGAGAGAAGTTAAAAAGGGATCGTTTGCCATTTCAATATAATATTTTTTAATAATAGGGTTGGCGGAGTGCCTGCTGATATAATCTTTGATTATTCCTAAGGCAGTAGACGCTTCCCCCATCTTTTTATAATATGCGGCAAGAAAGAGATAGGCAACAGGGTGTGCGCCCCCTGCTTCTACCTTTTTGATTAAAAGAGCTATAAGTTCATCAAGTTTTGAGAGCTTATAGCAGATATTCTCTATGGTGATGCGATCTTCTTTTGTTCGCACAATATCGCTTTCGATGGCGTTTTTGCAAAGCTCCCAATCGTCAGTGAGGGCTAGAAGAGTGAAGTATGCCTTGTGATTTGCGGGATACTGCTTTAAGGCGTTCTTTAGGTGTTTTACGGCGGCGGCTCTGTCAGTGTTTTTAGCTGCCGCTGTTAAATATACATAGGAGATGTCTTTTGAAACATCAACACCCGCAATCTTTTGATAGCGCTGAAATTTAGATATTGCAGCATCAAAATCCCCCCTGTCTGAAGCTATCATTGCTTCCAGCAATATAATCTCATCCCAGTGCCCGCGCTCTCTGATACTGGTTATACACCCCGATGCGCTATGGGTGTTGCCTATAATTCTATAACAACAGATAAGTTCGCCTATGCTTAAGCGCACAATGGGCGGCGGCGTAGAACGCCTTAGCAAAAGGGATTCCAAAACATAGACCGCCCCTTTAGCATCCCCAGCTGTCCGCATAAGTACCGCCGCCGTGAGATAATCCGCCGGAGTGCTCCCGCCTTCAGAAGCCAAGGCAATAAAAAATTTTAACGCCCCCCCTCTATCCCCTTTGGAAAGAAGGTATAGCCCGTCTAGCGGGGAGAGTTTGCCGTCAACCGCAATCGGTTCTTTCCTGCGGAATATAAACATCCAAGCTGAAAGAGCTAAAGCCGCCGCTAAGATGGAAAGAAAAAATATCTTAAAAACCATATTATTTAGGCTTGCTCCTTATCAAGCGGACTTTCCGTAATAAGAGATATGCTGCTGAGTTTTTGAAGTTCGCTTTCATTTGAAACAATCTGTTTGCGCAGCTTTTTTATCTCTTTATTCATTTTATAGCGTTCTCCTAAAAAAGAAAGGACGACTGCAAACCCGCCCAGAAATAGAGCTCCTATTATGGGAACAAAGAGTTGGATATTTTCAAAAACAATATATTTCGGCAAAACAGTTACCTGAACATTGTCTGTATTTGAAACGCAAAAAAGCACAATATAGATCATAACAAGGTATCTAACCCCGCTGATAAAGTATTTCATACGCTAATCTCCTTTTTTAAACAAGTTTTAATCTTATCGTAGGTTTTATGTATGTGTTCGGAAATTATCTTGGCACCGTTCAGCACAGGCATAAAGTTTGTGTCGCCGTTCCAGCGCGGCACAATGTGCTCATGCAGATGCTCGGCAATCCCGGCGCCTGCCGCCGCGCCAAGGTTCATTCCTACGTTAAATCCGTCAGGATATAAGGCTTTTTTCAGAGCAAGAATTGCAAAATTTTTACAGGCAGCTAACTCAGCCGCCTCATCAACGGTTAATAGTTCAAAATCAGCAACATGCCTTATGGGGAGAAGCATAATATGCCCATTGTTATATGGATAGAGATTCATGATGATTGCCGTGCTTCTCCCCCTATAAAGTATAAGGTTGTCGGCATCTCTATTTTCCGCAAACTTAGCGCAAAAAACACAACTTTGCGTATTCTCTCCAGCGGCATCCTTATGCCAACCGGCAACATACTCTCCGCGCCAAGGAGCCCAAATATGATTCAACATAATAGAAAATGTATACTAAAATTTGACAGCTTGCAATAGCAATTATGCATAGATAAGGTAAGAAATCGCAAGTTGACGGACATTGCAAAGGTGTTTAGAGAGAGATGAACCCCCAAAACTGTCAAATAAATGCGTTGGAGAGTATGTCTTTGCTTTGCAGTAGAGAAGGCTGGAAAACCTTTAATACGGCGTTCAAAAAACGATACAGAACTATTGCAATTTTTATCTTAAAATGAAATAAGAACTATACCGCTCTCGGAGCGCCTCCCCATATCCCTTCCAGATGATAGTATTCCCGCTCCCGCTCTCTCATTATATGAACGATTATCTCTCCGAAATCTATGCATACCCAGATACCTTCCGTAAGCCCTTCATGAGCTAGAGGCGGAAAGCCGTTTTTCTTCATCTCGATAAAGATATGTTCCGATATGGCTTTTACGTGGGTATCAGCCTTCCCTGTAGCTATAATTAAATAATCGGTAATGGAGGATATCCCCCTTAAATCAAAGCAAACAATATTTTCTCCCAACTTATCTTCAATAAGCCCGCATAACAGTGTTACACTTTCCATTGCGTTACCTTCATATAGATTTTTCTCCAAAATATATTTATATACATCTTCCAGCAATTTTTCCGCAAAGTTTGCTTGTACCCCGTTAAGTTTCGAAAATTGGGAGCGCAGTCCGCTGCTGGAAATTTTAAGCGGATGCATTTTATATAAAATTATCTTTCCCGCAAGCGTGCAATCGGTGTAATCAGCATAATCCGCAACC
>JAISNW010000121.1 GCA_031276055.1 Deferribacteraceae bacterium
GAGAGAGAAAGAGAAAAAAGCGCATAAAACCTACTTATTTATAAAGGGTTGCTAAAAATTGAGATATAACCCTTACTATCTTCAATTCAGTTTCAGAAAATTTATTAAAGGAGCGTCTAACAAATAGCGCAACAACGGCGGAATTTTCCTGCAAGTCAACCATATAAGCGGCAAAGTTGCCTATAGAGCAAAAACCGGTGGGCACATCGTCTGTTTCGGCATCCGTTAGGTGTGGGATAACCTCAAGGAATATATCCCTTCCCTTTTCAGAAGATAAGCCGTTTGTTTCCACAGAGTAGCCGTTATCCCGCTGTTTCCAAAGGATTAGATCATCTGCTTCAAGTATATCCGCAGCAGAAGAGATTGAGCGCGCCTTTTCATCGCCGATAAAGCCCACCAACTTATCAAGCTGGCGCGTTAGTTTAGCAAGCTCATCATTTTTTTCGGCGATCTCCATATCTTTTAGATGGATAAGGTATTTATCCGCGCCAAAAACTCCCTTTTCTTCTTTGGAAAAGGCGGCGGATATATCATCTCTTAACGCTGATACATAACCTTTTATCTTCCCTTTCATCTTATCATCGATAACATCATTATCCATAATTATCACCTCAATCTAGCGTTAAACTCAGCGGCGGCCCTGCTTTCTGCCTCGTAGAGCAGAGGATTTATCTCTTCATCTGTAAGGGTTTTATCAGGCGATGAGAAAAAGATGCGGAAAGTTAAGCTCTTTTCTCTATTGGAAGCTAAACCTTCTCCAGAGTAAATATCAAAGAGCACTACAGCCTGCACTAATGGAGATATCCCTGATATAAGCCCTCTTAGATTCTCTGCAGGCAGAGCAATATCTACAACCAGCGATATATCTTTGTAAACTGAAGGGAAACGAGAAAAACGTTTATATGGGGGGTGTTCAACTCCTAAAGAGAATAGGAAGGATAGATCTAACTCAGTAAAGTATACTTCGGCTTTAAGATCAAGCGCTGCTGCAATATTTGGGTGCAGAGCGCCGATAAAGCCCGCCCTATCTTTACCTATAAAGATGTCCGCTGATTTACCCGGATGAAGGCAGCCTAACTTAGAGGGGATATAGCTAGGTGTTAATCTTAGCTTTGCAAAGATATTGCTGCAAACCCCTTTGAGATAATAAAAGTTATCATAAGCGCCGCCCGGCGCCCAGTTTAATGGGATAAAACCGCCTATGAACCCAAAAGCAAGGTGGAGAGGCTCTAAACGCGATCTATCGGTTTTCTGAAAAACTGATCCTATCTCAAAAAGCCTTATGGAACGTTCACCCTGATTCCAATTATGCTCCAATGTTTTAATAAGAGAGGGGAATATATACGTCCTAAGAGCGTTCATATCGTTAGAGAGCGGGTTAATAAGGTATACCAACTCTCTAGTATCGCAAAAATCCGCCAGATAGCTGTCGGGGAGAAAAGAATAGTTTATGCACTCGTTGAAACCTGAATTTATCAGAAGTTCTCTCAACTCGCCCTCTCGGTTTAACTTCTCTTTTGCGCTCTTTGGGGAAAATGAAGGAAGCCTTGAAGGGATGCGCTCTATCCCATACAGACGGGCAATCTCTTCAGCTATATCTGCAACATGCTTTATATCGTTTCGGTAGGAAGGAACAATAACCGCTGCAGTTGCATCCTCTTTAAGAAACCCTTTAATATTAAGCCTTCCAAGCAACGTTAGTATATGATCGGCTGAAAGCTCTAAACCTATTAAACTATTTACCTTTGAAATGGAGAAGTTAAAGGTTCGGCTCTCAGGCGGCTGCTCTCCTGCGGTAAGAGCGCCTGCTAAAACCGTTCCTCCGCATATATCAGAAAATAAAGATGCGGCGTAATCAAGGATAGAACGGCTCCTCCCAAAATCCATCCCCCTTATATATCTATAGGCGGAATCGGTGTTCATCCCCAGCTTTCTGGAGGTTAGAGAGATAGATGCAGGGTTGAAACAGGCGCATTCAAGGAATATATCTGTTGTTGCATCGTTGATCCCGGAGTATTCCCCGCCCATGACGCCCGCTATAGCAAGAGTTTTGCTATGATCTGCAATAACAGCGACTGACGCGTCTAGGTCGCGAACTTTTCCGTCTAATGTGGTGAACTTCTCTGCCTCCGCCGCCCTGCGGACAACAATTCCTCTATCTATAACCTTTAGATCAAAAGCGTGCAGCGGCTGCCCGTATTCTAACATCACATAGTTGGTTATATCTACAACATTGTTGAGCGGGCGCATCCCCGCACTCTTTATCCTATTCTGCATCCATAGCGGAGAAGGGGCTAATTTCACCCCTTTGATGATTCGAGCTGTATAATAGGGGCAGCTTTCGACGTCTTTAGTTGCCGCAGTGTAGGCAGATATTTCGCCCATATCCTCTTCGCTGACAACAAAAGGGTTAAAATGGAGCTCTCGTTCAAAGAGGGCTGAAACTTCCCTAGCGATCCCATATATACAGAGGCAGTCGCCTCTATTGGGCGTAATTGCTATATCTAATATTATATCTTCTATCCCCAAAAGCTCATTTAAGTTGGCGTCAAGCGGTGTATCAGGGGGAAGTTCGATGATTCCAGCATGATCTTCTGAAAGCCCTAACTCTTTTTCAGAGCATAGCATCCCTTCAGATTTCACGCCCCGCAAAACCCCCTCTTTTATCTTTACGCCGCCTATCTCTGCACCGATATGGGCTAACACTGTAATTAAGCCCGCGCGGGCGTTGGGTGCGCCGCAGACAACGTTATGCCTGCCTTTGCCGTCAAAAACTTTACAGAGGTGGAGTTTTTTTGCGTTGGGATGCTCCTGCACCTCTTCAATTATGGCGGCGGATATAGCTTCTATAGGGTTCTTGCGCTCTATTCCCTCTACCTCAAGCCCTGCCATGGTGAGCCTATGGGCGATATCCTCCGGAGATAGATCTGATATATTTACATAGCTTTTTAACCAATTTAAGCTAACTCTCATTGTTATCTCCGTTAGAACTGGTTCAGAAATTTTAGGTGGTTTTCAAAGAAGAGGCGGATGTCATCAATACCATATTTAAGCATGGCGATCCTTTCAACCCCCATCCCGAAGGCGAAACCGCTGAACTTATTATAATCCAGCCGAACAGCATCAAAGACCTCAGGTGCAACCATCCCGCACCCGCCTATTTCAAGCCATCCAGCGCCTTTACAGACTCTGCACCCGCCGCCGGAGCATATGGAGCAGCCCATATCTACCTCCATAGACGGTTCTGTAAAGGGAAAGTAGCTAGCCCTGAAACGCACAGGAACATCAGAACCGAATAGCGCCTTGACAAAGTGCTCCAATGTGCCTTTAAGCTCCCCCATAGAGATATTTTCATCTATATAGAGCCCTTCAACTTGGTGGAACATGGGGGAGTGCGTTACATCATAATCAGAGCGGTAAACCTTGCCAGGGGCTATAATGCGGATAGGTGGTTTACAGGCAAGCATCGTTCTTATCTGCACAGGCGATGTATGCGTGCGCAGCACCTCGTAATCAGAAACATAAAAGGTATCCTGCATATCTCGGGCGGGGTGGCCGTAGGGCATATTGAGGGCTTCAAAATTATAGTAATCAAGCTCTACTTCGGGGCCGGTTGCTTTTAGATAACCTATTGAGGCAAAAAAAGCCGAAATCTCGCCCGCCGTTTTATTAATTATATGCTCCCGCCCGATAGGGAGGGTTAAGCCGGGCAAGGTAACGTCAATCTGCTCCGAAATGAGCTTCTCTGAGAGCTCACGCTCTTTAAGGGAGCTCTCCTTATCGTCATAAGCGGCGCTAAACTCATTTCGCAGCTTGCCGATCTCAAAACCCGCTATAGGCTTTTCTTCAGAGGGCAGCTTTGCTAGAGCTTTATTTAACTCTGAGATTACCCCTTTTTTACCTATATACTTAACTTTTACCGCATAAAGCGCGTCTAAAGAAGAGCTGGCTGCAACCTCTTTTAAGAAACTTTCGCGGATCGGTTCGTAATTATCCATAAAATCGTCATCATCCCCAAAATTAACAGGTTGATATACTAGCAGAAAAATCTTTGAATAAACAGATAAATATGTTAATTTGGCAACAAAGTGTAATATGCCTTCCATTTTTTAAGCTATGAAACGAAAAATATTGAAACATTTTACATATAGGCGTGGTCAGCTTTACCAATGGAAATTCCTCCCTTGTTGTCCATAACATAGGAGGCGGCGCAAAAGAAGAGGATGTTCTGCGCAACGGGGAGATTATAGCTCATATCAGGGTAAATGAGGATTTGCTGCGGTAATATGCACGTTTGCCGTACTAACCTCTTGCTTTTAGCTGCTAAATTAATTATTATTAATCTGTGGTTAGTTTACCTTTGTAGTGTTTATCTCTTTTTTTGATAATTGCGTCTGCGCCATTTTTGCCCAGCTCCAGTAGATTTAAGCGCCGTTAAAAAAGTAAAATCGAGAATATGTTGCTAGACAGAGTATTTATACAGAATATGTGAGGGCTCATTTGACAGAATTCTTCCCTCGTTCCTACCGGCAGGGCGGCATCCGCTATGGGCAGCTCCTAAAGAACGGCTCTAATAGATTAAAGCTGGATTTCAGCGACGGCGTCTCTATTTGCGCCGCGCCTATATGGGAGCTTTTAAGCAATAACAGCAATTTTGATTTTCTTGATCTTTATGAAATCTTTGGACGGCAGGGAGAGTTGAATGTGGAGATAGGGATAGGCAATGGAGATTTTATCGTCCACAGCGCCCATACAGGCGGGAATTGGCTAGGCTTTGAACCTGTTAAGGAGTTCTTCCTAAAAGCTGTCAAAAAGGTTAAGCAGGCGGAGCTTTGCAATGTACGTCTCATCCAATTTGATGCAGAGCCTTTTGTTAGACTCCTCCCCTTAAATTCTGTCCACACATTTTATCTAAATTTTCCTGATCCATGGCCTAAGCAGAGGCACAAAAAACGGCGGCTCTTGAAAAGCTGGTTTATAGAATTGTTGAGCGATAGACTTGCTAAGGAGGGAAGAATTATAGTTCTCACCGACCATCAGGATTATGCTGAAGAGATTTTGGCAAATTTTAAGGAGGTAAAAACTCTTGCATCCGAGAGTATAGGGGGGTATTCCAGCCAAGCGGATGGGTATTACCAAACAAAGTATTTTAAGAAGTTTGCCAAATGTGGTAAACTGTTCTACTTTAACTATAAATTGGTGGATATATGAAAAGTTTCCTCTCTATTTTAGCCCTCCTTCTGATAGTTTCAACCGCAACTGCACAGGAGGATAATAAGAGTGCACCGCTTAGGCAGACTGCTGAGGTTTATTTTCTGAAGGTTGATGGAATAATCAGTTCAGGCACTCATAAATACATAAAGAAAGCTATAGACAACGCTGTAAAAAGCGATGCCGCCGCCCTTGTTATAAAATTGAATACGCCGGGCGGCTTGCTCGAAGCCACTAGGAATATAGTTCAAGAGATACTTGCAAGCCCAATTCCAATCGTGGTTTATGTCGCCCCATCGGCTTCTCGAGCGGGTTCTGCAGGCGCGTTTATTACTTTAGCGGCAAATTACGCTATCATGGCGGATGGCACAAGTATTGGCGCGGCGCACCCTGTATCCCTCTCAGGCAGCGATATTGAAGGGGATATGAGGGAGAAAGCCTTAAACGACACCACCAGCTTTATGCGCTCTATAGCGGAAAGCCGCGGGCGCAATATGGATGAAGCTATCCTAATGGTTACGCAATCAAAAAGTTTTACCGCTTCAGAGGCTTTGCGGGCAGGTATTATCGATGGGGTAATCCATAGTGATGACGCCCTTTTAATGATGTTGGAGCAGGAACTTTCCATAGGAGCGTGCGTTAAAACAGAGATTGCCCCCAACATTCGCGAACGGTTAGGCTTCGCTCTAGCAAGCCCTGATCTCTTGGTTATCCTCTTTCTATTAGGGGCGCTTATGTTCTTTCTGGAATTTAAGATGCCTGGAACATTTGTTTTTGCGGGTATAGGGTTTATCTGCCTAATTCTCTTTTTGGTTGGCATAAATATAATCCCTGTCAACGGTATAGGGCTTTTACTTATCGTTTTGGGGATAGGGCTTCTGATTGGGGAGCTTTTTGTAACCAGTTTCGGCTTAATGGCATTGGCGGGAGTAGCATCCCTTGTGGGCGGGCTCTGGCTTCTTTTTGATACTGATAAAACTCAAGGAGTAACCGTGTCTCTATCTCTTTTAATTGCGGTGGTGTTGACCACCGTTGCTGTAATTTTACTGCTTGGAAGGTTGATATTAAAAGATCACTTCAAAAAACCGATGCTCGGTATGGCTAGCGTTATAGGGAAAAAAGCAGAGGTGCTTGCTTGGAACGGTTCAATGGGGCAGGTAAGAGTTCACGGCGAGATATGGAAAGCTGTTTCAGAGGAGAATTTTTCAGTTGGCGACGAAGCGGAGGTTGTAGAGGCCGACGACTTCTCCTTAAAGATAAAGAGGTAACAGTTTGCGAGCCCCCTTCGCTTAAAACCTCTCTGCAAAAGGGAATTTGCCTCATATCTTAAATCTAGCCACCAACTGTTTTAAGTTTTCAGTGAGGGAGTGTAGGTGGTTGACTGTATGCGTAACTTCTGAAACAACTTGCAAACTCTCTTCTATCCCGCTGGCAAGCCCTTGAGTGTTGTCATTGACATTGCCTATCATACCCGCCTGCTCGCGTATGCCGCTGTCTATGCCTGCGGTGGTTTCACTTACCTCTTCAACAGCACGAGTAAGCTCCGTGAATTTGGCATCGGTTTTAATAACCCCGTCTAAACCTGAGACTACGCTTTCACGAGCGCTGGTCATCTCTTTAGATGCGGTGGAGGATTCGCTCTGAAGGCTTGAGATAATCAGAGCTATCTCTGAAGTGGATTTCTGTGTGCGCTCCGCCAGTTTTCGCACCTCATCCGCCACCACTGCAAAGCCCCGCCCCGCTTCTCCCGCTCTAGCAGCTTCAATTGCCGCATTTAACGCCAAAAGGTTTG
>JAISNW010000155.1 GCA_031276055.1 Deferribacteraceae bacterium
ACTGCTCTTTTTTTCTGAACTTAGGAGCGCAGTTTGCAGAAGGGAGAGGGGAGATGCTTAAAAGAGCCTCTGTAGTGGAGATGAATATCTTGCTTGTTTATCCGAACATCCCCATTTCAACTAAAGAAATTTATTCTTCCGAAAAGTTAATATTGACTGAACCGCCTAATATTCATAATATGCATATTCAATTAGGGGCAGCGCAGATATCTGAACTGATGTTTAACGGTTTGGAAAGCGCCGTCATCGCCCTCTATCCGGAAATTGGGGTGGTGAAGCAAGCGCTCATTGAGGCGGGAGCGATGGCAGCAATCCTTTCGGGTTCGGGTTCTTCGGTTTTTGGAGTATTCAGCGGCGAAGAAAAGGCATCTAAGGCTCAAAGGGAGATAAGATCGCGTTTTTCCTCTTATAACGTGTGGATGCTCAAAACACCAGTAACGGGTTCTTAAACAAGGGGATATTGATGGATTTTTTGGTTTTTACATGCAGTTCCAATAAAATGCTGGCGGATGGGATAGCTGCTAGGTTGGGGATGAGGCTTGGCAACGCCACAGTCGGTCGTTTTTCTGACGGCGAGATTAACGTTAAGATAAACGAGAGTGTGCGAGGCAGGGATGTATTTGTAATTCAATCCACGAACCACCCTGCAGAGGTGCACCTTATGGAGCTTATGGTTATGGTGGATGCCCTTAGAAGAGCTTCTGCCAACAGTGTTACTGCGGTTATTCCGTACTTTGGCTATTCAAGGCAGGATAGGGCGACAGAGCCTAGAGTGCCCATCTCCGCAAAACTTGTAGCCAACCTCCTTATGACATGCGGGATAAACCGCCTTGTTACGATGGATCTTCATGCAGGGCAGATACAAGGTTTTTTTGATATTCCTGTTGACAACCTATATGCTCTTCCTGTCTTTGTAAAATATATTCAAGAAAACTACCTTAAAAATGGGGAGAATTGCGTTGCGGTCTCTCCGGACGCCGGAGGCGTCACAAGGGCGCGTTTTCTAGCGAAAAAGCTGCACCTTCCATTAGCGGTAGTGGATAAAAGGCGCACAGCCCCTGGTATTGCTAAGGCGATGCATGTAGTAGGGGATGTATCAGGCAAAACCGCTATTATAGTAGATGATATAATTGATACAGCGGGAACACTCTTAGAATCTTCCAACGCCCTCCTAGAAAATGGGGCGACGCAGGTTATTGCGGTGAGCACCCATGGGGTTTTATCAGGTCCTGCTTTAGAACGGATAGTTGCAAGCAATATAAAAGAGGTGGTTGTAACAGATACTATCTTTTTCCCAAAACAGATTAGGGAGATTTCAAAGATCAATGTTTTAACTACCGCTCCTCTCTTTGCAACCTCCATAGAGAGAATACACCTTAAAGAGAGCATAAGCTCTCTATTTGAAGGGGATGAATAAAAGTTATGCCTATTTCACTGGTTGCAGGGCTAGGCAACCCAGGCTCAAATTATGCTGAAAGCCGTCATAATATAGGTTTTATGGTGCTTGACGAGTTGGCGAAAAGGTTGGGGCTTACATGGAAACGGGGGTTTCAAGGGGAGTATTGCACATTTGACGCGCCAAATCCAAAAGATGAAGAGTTGCAGACGCCGCCGCTCTCTCCGCCGAAAGCTAGTGCAAAATATAGGAAAGTTTTTCTCCTAAAACCCCTTACCTTTATGAATTTAAGCGGCAACTCCGTTTATGAGCTCGCAAATTATTATAAACTGCCTACTGAAAATATAATGGCGGTTCATGATGATCTAGATTTCCCATTTGGAAGGATAAAGCTGAAGTTTGCAGGCTCCGCTGCAGGTCATAATGGAATAAGGTCTATCTCTGCATCTATAGGTGAAGATTATTATCGGCTGAGGGTTGGGGTAGGCGGGGTCAACCGCGCCCTGCTTAAAGGGTATACAGCGGAGTATGTTTTAGCGCCTTTTACCCCTAAAGAGAAAAAACAGTTGGCAGAGTATATCTATTTTGCCTCTGAAACGGTGGAAGAGGTTTTGCACAACGATATAAAAGTCGCCATGCAGATAATTAACCAGCATAATGCGCCTTTTCCCATAGCTGAATAGCTTAATTGAGAGATAAGTTTTAATAAAATAGAATAATTAATTAATAGTTGGAGGGTTTGAATGAATTCTATCTTTGTGGCAACGGCGGGGTTAGTAGGGCTTGCGGCGGCTCTTGCCATCTATTCCTACGTTAAAGCCCAGCCTGCCGGCAATGATCTTATGAAGAGTATATCTGCTCAGATTTATGAAGGGGCTATGGCGTTTCTTTTTCGTGAATACCGCATCTTAGTTATATTTGTTGTTGCGGTCTTTATCCTTATGCTGCTTGCACCTGGGCTCGGTTTGAGCACAGGTTTATGCTTTATAGGCGGGGCGCTTTGCAGCGTTTGTGCGGGTTTTGTGGGGATGAACTCCGCAACTAAAGCCAATGTCCGCACTGCAGAAGCTGCAAGGAGCAAAGGCGCTGTAGCGGCGTTCTTTGTATCTTTTAACGGCGGCGCTGTTATGGGTTTATCGGTGGCAAGTCTTGGGCTTTTAGGGCTTGGGGTCTGTTTTTATATCTTCGGCGATCCAGAAAACGCCCGTTATATAAACGGTTTTGCTATGGGGGCTTCCAGTATAGCCCTCTTTTCAAGGGTTGGCGGTGGAATATACACTAAAGCTGCAGATGTAGGCAGCGACCTTGTAGGCAAGATTGAAGCAGGCATCCCTGAAGATGATCCTAGAAACCCAGGCGTTATAGCAGACAATGTAGGGGATAATGTAGGCGATATTGCAGGAATGGGGGCGGATATCTTTGAATCCTATGTAGGTTCTATTATCGCCACCGCTGCTATAGCCGCCACTGCAGGCGGCGCAGTTATAGCAAGGCTGGCAGGAGACGCAGACGCCGCCCGCTCAAGCCTTTTGACGCTTCCCGTCTCCCTAGCGGTTTTAGGCTTAGTGGCTAGTCTTATAGCTATCGCCTCTATGTTGGCTCTAAGAAAGATAGATCCTCAAAAAGCGCTGCGCTATTCATCTTTTGTGGGAACAGTTTTATTCCTCGTCTTTGCAGTTGTCTTTATCCGCCTGATGGGGCTCTCTTTAGGAATCTTTTGGGCGGTGCTCTCGGGCACGATCTGCGGAACTGCTATAGGGCTCATCACTGAATATTACACCTCCTCTAAGCCGATGAGGAGAATCGCCCTCGCCTCTAAAACAGGACCAGCCACAAATATAATCAACGGCTTTGCTGTCGGCTTGGAGTCTAGTGTTGCGCCTATGCTTGTAATATGCGTTGCTATATTTTTTGCAAATTATTTTGCAGGGCTTTATGGGATAGGGATAGCAGCGGTAGGAATGTTAGCCACTGTTGGAATCACCATGACTGTAGATGCGTATGGTCCTGTAGCGGATAATGCAGGGGGTATCTCTGAAATGAGCGGGCTTGGCGAAGATGTGCGCAAGATTACAGACAGTCTAGATGCTCTCGGCAACACCACTGCCGCCATGGGTAAAGGCTTTGCTATAGGTTCTGCTGCTCTAACTGCTATAGCTATGTTTGCCGCCTTTGCTTCCAGCGCCCACCTTGATACTATCAACCTTACTAACCCTAATGTAGTTATAGGGCTCTTCATAGGCGGAACGCTGCCGTTTATAGTCTCCGCCCTCACTATGACTAGTGTAGGCAAAGCTGCGGGGCAGATGGTTGAGGAAATACGTCGTCAATTCAGAGAGATACCAGGTCTTTTAGAAGGAAAGCCCGGCGTGAAGCCTGACTCTAAAAGGTGTGTAGACATCTCTACAAAAGCTGCTCTGCGGGAGATGATCTTGCCAGGTGTTTTAGCCGCTTCTATGCCTGTTTTGGTCGGTTTTCTCTTAAATAAAGAGGCTTTAGGCGGAATGTTAGGCGGCGCAACTGTTACAGGAGTTCTTTTAGCCCTCCTCATGGCAAATGCCGGCGGCGCTTGGGATAACGCCAAAAAAGCTATAGAAAAAGGGGAGATTGAAGGGGAGAAAAAAGGTTCTGATGCTCATAAGGCGGCGGTAGTCGGCGATACAGTGGGCGATCCTTTTAAGGATACCTCAGGACCTGCCCTCAACATCTTAATAAAACTTATGAGCATAATCTCCCTTATTATCGCTCCACTTCTGGTTTAATAATGGGGTTCAGCTGCGGTATAGTGGGTTTGCCTAATGTAGGCAAATCCACAATATTTAACGCTCTCTCTAAATCCAATATAGCTATGAGCGCCAACTATCCGTTCTGCACCATAGAGCCGAACCGCGCTGCAGCGCCTGTTCCAGACGAACGTCTTGATTTTATTGTAGATTGCGTCCACCCCCGCTCTATAGTTCCCACAACTGTTGAATTTGTTGATATAGCAGGGCTTGTGCGCAATGCTGGTAAAGGCGAGGGGAAGGGGAATCAGTTTTTAATGCATATCCGCCAGGTTGATGCAATAATTCATGTGGTGCGCTGTTTTGACGATCTAAATATCACTCATGTAGAGGATGGGATTGACCCTGTGCGGGATATCTCTATCATCAATACAGAGCTTGCTGTAGCAGATATAGACCTCTTAGAACGCGCCTTGCTTAAAGTTCAGAAGAGCGCCAAATCAGGCAATTCCCAACTTGCCGCTAAAGCGGATATAATCTCTCAAACGTTGGCTGTTGCATCAAACGGCGAGAGTGTAAGGAGATTTCTTGATAATAACCCAACTTACCGCGAAGAGTTAAAAGAGTATAACCTTATTACTGATAAACCCGTGCTCTACCTTGCCAATGTGGATGAAGAGCATATTGACGGAAAGATTGAATATGTTGATAAAGCGGCTCTTTCAGCAGCAAAAGACTCCGCCGCCCTCCTCACCCTTTCAGGAAAGATAGAGGCGGAGCTTGCAACTCTAACTGAAGGTGAAGCTAGAGAGTATCTAAATAGTTTAGGGCAGCAAGAATCAGGGCTTGAAAAGTTGATACAAAAGGGGTATGAACTATTATCGCTCGTAACCTTTTTTACAGCAGGAGAAAAAGAGGCTAGAGCGTGGACGGTGGAGAAGAACACTACAGCAAAAGCCGCCGCGGGCAAAATTCATTCAGATATAGAACGTGGGTTTATTAAAGCTGAAGTTGTTTCGTATTCTGATTTTGTGCAGTTGAAATCTCTGAGCCTTGCCAAAGAAAAGGGGAGGTTGCGCCTTGAAGGGAGAGATTATATAATTTCGGACGGAGATATTGTATATTTCCGCCATAATGCGGGTAAAAGCGTATGAAACAGATTGTCTCTATTTTCTTTCTATTTTTCACTCTGACTGTTGCAGCTTATGCCCAGCTCAATTTCACTAATGATGAGGATCCAGAGGAGCAGCAGATTCCGCTTCCATTTGGGGAGAGTTTTGAGGAAGGTCCATCAATAGACGATGTTATAGAGGGGGTGGGAACAGTTCTATACTCTACCGTTCCTGTCTATGAAAAGCCTGAAAAGAGCGGAAAACCTATCCGTTACGCCATCCCCACCGAAAAGGTTATAATTATAGCCAACAACTCCCAGTGGTATAATGTGCGTATGCTCAACGGCAAGAACGGATTTATTGAAAAACGTTATCTGAAAACCGCTAAGCTGTTCTACAACGAGAGCTATACCACCTTTCATATGGATAAGCGGGTAAGTGTAGAACTACAAGATATGGTGAAACGTTTTAACGATATGCTGGCGGATTCCTTGTATTCCAGAAAGTATAAGGTTATACCTAGAATAAGCATTGTAAGCAGTGTAAAGAAGAAAGAGGAGATAACCATCACCCTTGAATACAGCGCTGTAGACAACTTCGGCATGGTGGTGCCTTCCCGTCAGGAAAATACCCTTAAAAACGAGGTGCGCAACTTTGTTGAGCTTTTATTGATGCGCCTTCTCCCAACAGGAGCAGAAAAGTATGTTATTATTGTTCAAAAACCTGTCTTTTCTGCAACAGGAAGGGTCGTAAATATTCAGGGCAAATATGCCGAGATCACCTTAGATCACAGCGATGTTGATGTTTCTAAATTAAAAAATGATTCCTTCGGCTATATATTTTCTGTAGCAAAGAGCGATATCTCTGCTGATAAGCTCTTTGAAGATTTCCCGCATTAAAGGGATATAGTTTATCGGGCGGCGCTTTTTACCTTTTTTACCGCCTTTTTCGCCCCCCTGCCTACAACCTTTTTCACATTCAAACTCTTAGCGGCGGCTTTTGCAGCTCCCTTTTTCTTTGAAACCCTCTTCTCAGCGCCTATCTTTTCACCATTTTTATTTAAGCTCTTTAAGCTCTTAGTATTTCGGCATTTGGGGTAAGCGCTGCACGCGGCAAAAGGTCCGCGAAATGTGCGCCTAATCACCATCTGGCTGCCGCACTTTTCGCACTTGCCTAGCTCTTTTGGTGTGGGGAGTTTCTCAAGGGAGATGTTCCCCTCTTCATCTATTATTATCCCCGCTGTATATTTGCAATCTGGGTAGGTGGTGCAGGCGGCGAACATACCGCGTTTGCCTGATTTCAGCGCCATATCCCCTTTTTCGCAAGCAGGGCACTTGCCTAGTGTTTCACCTGCTTCAATTACCCTGATTCCTCCGTTAGAGGTTCTAACAAAGTTCTTTGCATTTTTACAGTTAGGGTAGGCAGTGCAGGCGAGCATCTCTCCAAATTTACCTATCTTTATTGCCAACTCCGCCCCGCACTTTTCGCAACGCAGCCCTGTTCGATCGTTTCGTTCTACAATCTCTATCCCGCCGCTTTCATTTCTAGTGAAATCTGCTGTAAAATCACATTCAGGATAGCCTGAACACCCTGTAAAAGCTCCATTTCTGCCATATTTTATAATAAGCTCTCTACCGCATTTGGGGCACTCTTTGCCTGCTTTAAGCTCCGTGAGGAACTTTTTGGATGCAGCATTCAGCTCTTCAGAAAAACTTTTGTAAAACTCATTTAAGAGCTCAATAGATTTTTCACTCCCTTCCTCCACCTTGTCTAGCCCTTCCTCCATTGTGGCGGTAAACTTTAAGTCAAAAATTCGGGAAAAGTTTGCCACTAAGAGGGAGTTTACAATTCGACCAAGCTCTGTGGGGATAATCTGCTTTTTATCTTTTTCCACATATTTTCGGGCGATAATGGTGTTGATAATCGCTGCATAGGTGGAAGGTCTTCCTATCCCCTGCTGTTCAAGAGCTTTCACTAGGCCGGCCTCTGTGAAGTGCGGCGGAGGTTGGGTGAAGTGCTGGGCTTTATCAAAGTTGGCTAGTTGGACGGTATCTTTTTCATCAACATTTATAAGGAGCTTTTCTTCTTCCTCTTCACTCTCTTTATAAACCGCTGTAAAGCCGGGGAATACCATAACCCGCCCTGATGCGCGAAACTCATACTTGCGGGATTCAATTATAACCGTTGTCTGTTCGTAAACGGCTTCCGCCATCCTGCTGGCGGTAAAACGTTTCCATATAAGCTCATAAAGTTTGTTCTGGTTTGGGGTAAGAAATTTTGCAACTTTTTCAGGGGTGCGAAGAATTGATGTAGGACGGATAGCTTCATGGGCGTCTTGAATAGAAGGAGTTTTCCCGCTCTTTTTTGGCGGCTTTGCTTTCCCTCCTATATATCTATCGCCATATACCTTTTTTATATACCCCGCCGCCTCCTTAGCCGCCTCGTCCGAAATACGCACAGAATCGGTGCGCATGTAGGTAATAAGCCCTGTTAAACCTTCAGCGCCTAGTTTTACCCCTTCATAAAGCTCTTGAGCTGTTTTCATGGCGCTTGCTGCGGTAAAGCCTAGTCTTTTTATTGCATCTTGCTGCAGACGCGCTGTAGTAAAAGCAGGCGGCGGGGAACTCTTCACATTTTTCTTTTCCACTTGAGAGATAGTATATTCTGCGCCTTCAAGGGCTTTTATCACCTTGTCGGCGTCAGCGCTGCTTTTTAGCTCAACTTTTTTCTTGTTATACTTATCTAAAACGGTTTGTATACTCCCTTTCTTCTGCGCACCGCTGAACAGATCAAAATTCGCTGTGATAGACCACCACTCTTGAGAAACAAACTTTTCTATCTCCTCTTCCCTCTCACAGATAAGGCGCACCGCCACTGATTGAACTCTGCCTGCGGAAAGTCCAAATTTCAGAGGTTTCCATAATAGTTGGCTGACTTTATAGCCCACTAAACGGTCTAATATCCTTCGGGCGCTCTGTGCATCCACGCGGTTCATATTTATCCCTGAAGGGTTTGCTATCCCTTGCTGAACGCCGCTCTCTGTTATCTCGTTAAACTGGACTCGGTAGATATGGGGGGATAAACCTTTTATCTGCTCATTTATATGCCATGCAATAGCCTCTCCTTCACGATCAGGATCGGAGGCGAGATAAACTTCTTCTGCTGAACGGGCTGCGCCTTTTAATTTAGCAACTACACCCTCTTTACCATTGATAACAGCATAGGTAGGCTTAAAACCGTTATCAACATCTACATTCAAGCCTTTGCTGGGCAGATCGACAATGTGTCCGACGCTTGCTAAAACAGTATAATCTTTGCCTAGATAATGTTCAATCGTTCTAGCTTTTGCGGGAGACTCCACTATTACTACTTTTTTTGCCATTTATACTCCACTCCGTTTCACCAGAGCATAACGCCCTTCAGAATTTCGCTCAATAACGCCTTCCACCTCAAGAGCTGTTAAGGAGAGGATTAGCCTATTATAGTCAATATCAGCCGCTAGTTCATCAGCAGACAGCGGCTCCAGCTTCAACTTCTCCCATACCTCTAGGTGTTCTTTCGGCGGCGTATAATCTGTTTGGCTCTGATTAAAACAGATACCTTCAAAGATCGTCTTATACTCGTTTATAACGTCCAGATAGCTTTCTGTCAATATAGCGCCGTCT
>JAISNW010000234.1 GCA_031276055.1 Deferribacteraceae bacterium
CCGCGAAAAGATTATTCAGATAGACGAAGCTAGAAGAATTATAAACAAGATATGTGCAAGATACGGCGCCTCTTACACAGCCATTGAAGCACAAGGCGGTTGGTATGATGAGAGCAAAACCCTCTTAGAGGAAGAAACGCTTGTATACATCTTTAACTACACATCTGAATCAGTAGTTGCCGCAATAATGGACGATATATTAAAAGAGCTGAATCAGAATACCATATTATTGGAAAGACGGGATATTTCCGGAACCTTTTACAGCAGAAAACCGCTAAAAGACTGATGACAAAAACAGAAAATAATATCCTGCTCTTTTCTGTGACTCTGTGCTGGTCGGCGTCTTATATATTTATAAAAAGCCTCCCCCCTGACTTCTCCCCTTATGCCTATCTAACCATGACGGCAGGCATTGCTGCTGTTATCCTGTCAATCGTATTCTGGAGGCAGTTGAAACAGATAAAATCCAGCACTGTTTGGCGTTCTTTTATATTATCAATATTTCTTACAATTGATATGCTTTTAGAAAAGAAAGGGATTGAACTAATTCCCGCCTCCAATGCCAGCTTTCTATCTGCTTTAACAATAATGATTGTGCCGCTTATTATGTTGCTGTTCAGCGTAAAGCCTAGTAGGAATAATATTATTGGAGCGTGTATTATCGTATTTGGTCTCGGTTTTTCAACCCGTTTTTCACCATCGGGTTTTTTAAGTTTAGGCACATTCTATATGCTCTCTGCTTCTTTTTTTTACTCACTTTATATAATCGCCGCCGACCGTTTTACCAAAGAGGAAAACCCTCTCTTGATCTGCGTTGTTCAGATGATCTTTGCTGCGTTGTTGGGCTATATTATATGGAGTATTGAAGAACCTAGAACATTTTTCAGCGTAAATTACACGCATGAACTGCTCTCTTCAGTATTTATTTTGGCGTTCTTTATGAAGGCGTATGCATATATAGTCTTAATGTTTTCACAGAGATACGCCGATCCGATCCGTGTTACCATTATTGCTTCCACTGAACCTGTAATAGCCCTCCTTCTTGCTGTTACTGTCCCTGCGGTATATAGCGGCGGTGAAAGGTTGACCGCCTTTTCACTGTGCGGTTCGCTCTTTATTGCAGTAGGCGCAGTAATTGCGGGAACTAACTTCTTGGAAAAAAACAAGGAAACTGCCAATGCGTATTAACCGAAAAGAGCAGTTTTTCATCACTTTTGCCGCTTTCGTGGCGCTGGGCGCATCGTTTAAGGTGATGGTTCTCATTGAAGGGTTAACCGAAGTGCGCCCCGTAAACGCTATACCGCCTGTATCAGGGCTGATTTGCGGATTTGTTGGGGCGTTTGCCTGCGGGCTTGGAAATCTTGCTGCGGATATGTTCGGCAGCTTTTCAGCAGGTTCCGCCTTAGGTGTTGTTGCAAATTTTTTGGCGGCTCTGCTGCCTTACAGGTTATGGCATCTATTTTCCAATGAACCCCCAAACCTTCATTGCAAGAAAAATATATCCCTATTTATTGCCATCTGCGCCGTAAATGCACTTACCACAGCGTGGGTGCTATCCTTTGGTTTTTATCTATTCTTTGATTCATGGATTGAAGAAATCTATACCTATGTTTTTTTCAACAACTTAGGGTTTTCTATCGGTCTTGGTATGCCATTATTAATCCTTCTTACTTCAGATTCTGCATCGATTGAATGCACTAAGCCGATCCCTAACATCATACTGGGAAAAATTAAGGCAAAAATCCCAATATGTGCAGCTTATGCCTTGATAATGATAATAATTTTTATATCAGTATCTGTATTGCACCTTAGACCGCAAGAGGCGGTTTGGTTAAACATCTTATCCGCCCTATCTCTTGCAGGGCTGCTCATTCAGACGGTATGAGGTTTAGCTGTGAATAATATATACAAAAATATCTTAAACACATTATTATCAGCTATACTCTTCTTTATTCTTACTATGCCGTTCAGGGAGCTTTTTAAGGTAATTGAGGTTACTGAAATGCGCCCTGTAAGCGCGTTGCCCCCCGTTTTTGGTCTATTGTTCGGCGTTCCAGGAGCTTTAGGCTGCGCTGCCGGAAACCTAGCAGCTGATCTCCTTTCGGGGATAACCCCGCTCTTATCTATAATCGGTTTTCTACCTCAGCTTATCTACGGAATCATACCTATCTTAATCTGGAAGGCGTTTAATCGTTATGAAAAATCCCCCGTCTTTAGGCTTCATAATGTAAAAAATATAATGATATACATAGTAATTATTCTGATAGATTCAGCAATAATTGCTGTAATGCTTGGCTTATTGACTCAGAGCTTTGGCATCAGTCCCTTTCTTTCCACCTCTACTCTTATGATGTTCTTAAACAATCTTGTTTTTTGTATGGTGCTTGGAATTCCTATCATTATCTTTGTTACTATGAAAAGGTTAAGAGACAGCCATATGAGTATATCGCTGAATGAGCGTTTTGTATTGGTTTTTCTCTTGTTAAGCGCTATTTCGGGAGCATTGATCGGGCTTATCTCTTATGCCGAAATATCAAAAGAGGCTGCTGACCTGCTGACTATGTGGAATCGCATATATTTTTATATAGCAGGCGATCTGTTAATATTCCACTTTATAACTATCCTCTTTCTCTGGTATACCGAAAAAAATATCGCCATCCCGATAGAAACTATTGCCCGCATCGCTGCAAACTATACTAACGGCGGTGAAAAAAAGGAGAGCAGTGCGGCAGTTGTTGCTGAATGTGAGCCTTTTTGCAGTAATCGCAATGAAACGGCTATCCTTGCAAGAGCTTTTCAAACAATGATTATCGATCTTGATGCATATATTGAGAACTTAACGCTTATCACCGCTGAAAAAGAGCGGATAGGCGCAGAACTTGACGTTGCAAGAAAGATCCAATCGGATATGCTCCCAAATATCTTCCCACAAAGAAAAGAGTTTGATCTTTATGCCCTAATGTCGCCCGCAAAAGAGATTGGGGGAGACTTTTATGACTTTTTCTTCATAGACAGCGACCACTTAGGGATTGTTATTGCAGATGTAGCGGGTAAAAGCATCCCCGCCGCACTCTTTATGGTAATAGCGAAAACACTTATCAACAACCACGCCCGCCAAAAAGAATCTCCCAAAGATGTTTTTATAAATGTGAATAACTTGCTCTGTGACGGCAATGAAACAGCTATGTTTGTTACTGCTTGGTTCGGCATCCTAGAAGTCAGCACAGGCAGTCTTACCTATGTAAATGCAGGACATAATCCGCCGCTCTTAAAAAAAGAAGGAGAACCGTTTAGTTATATGAAGGCTAAAAATGGGTTTGTTTTAGCAGGCATCCCTAATTATAACTATAAACAGTATGAATTAACGTTGAATAAAGGCGATATCCTCTTTCTTTACACTGACGGCGTAACAGAAGCCAATAATCCTTCCGATAAACTATATGGAGAATACCGCCTCCTAGATGTATTAAACACAAATTCAGATTTAGCGCCCAATGAGCTTTTGCTGCGTGTTAAGCAAGACTTAGATATATTTGCTGAGAACGCTCCGCAATTTGATGATATAACCATGTTGGCGCTGAAAATAAAATAAAGGGGGAATAATAATGGAATTTCCTATCAAAGAAGGCAGAGAAACCCGCATAAGCCTTACAGGTAAGTTAGATTTCGCACGCGCTCCAATACTCATGAGCGAACTTGAACTGCTCAAAGGGAAAGATATTTCAAAGATAATATTTGAATGTGCAGAGCTTACCTATATTGCCAGTGTGGGCATTAGAGCGATAATTTTTGCCCAACAGAAGATAGCAGATAAGATGATTATCTGTTTAGAGGATGTTTCAGAGGGGATCAGAGAGGTTATCGAGATGTGTGGGCTTGATGAATTTATAGAATTTACAAGATCAAAATAGGATAAGTATGCAAACATATACGCTCGAAGTTGCAACAGTCAGGGAAAATATGCCAATAGTCATGGCATTTGTGGAGGAGCAGACAGAATTTATAGAGAATAAAAAAATATTTCAGCAACTTTCGCTCGCCATCGAAGAATTAGCAACAAATATATTCAATTACGCCTACGGCGATGAAGAGGGGCGCTTTACAATCTCTATAACAAATGACTTAGAAAAAAGGGAGGTGATTATAGAGTTTAAGGACAGCGGTATAGAGTTCAACCCCCTGCTGTATGAAGAAGCTGACATCTCTGAACCTATCTCTCAACGGAAGATCGGGGGGCTCGGCATCATGATGGCAAAAAAGATGACCGATAAGCAGAGTTACTCTCATAAAGATGGAGAAAATATCTTTACAATAACAAAAAGATACTAGGCTCTTAACCAAAACTTATAATCCTTTACTTGTTGCGGGCAATAATATAGATTTGAGCTAGGAGAGATTAGCAATGTGCGCAGAAAACCGCTATAATTTTTACCTAATAAAAGCTGCCATCTTTTTAGCGGTTCTATCTTGGCTAGTTATTCCTGTATATGCTTCTGATAATGTTTCTGATAATGATTCTGGCAGCCAAACCAGCTACAAAAGTTTATACGGCAAAAAGATAGGGGTGCTCATAGGCTCTTCAGGCGATGACATTGCCATTTCAGCGCTGAATGCTGAAGTGTTCTATTATCTAGATATCCTTTCAGGCATTGAAGATGTGCGGAAAGGTAGGATAGACGGTTTTATTGAGGATCTATCAGTTGCGCGTGTAATCGCTGATGATGTTGCAAATAGAGATTTAGGGGTTGTAGTAATTCCAGCTGAATTTTTTAAGGCGCCTATCGGGGTAATGTCGCTCAATCAAGGTATTGTGGACCGTTTTAACGCTTTTCTTGAGATCATTAAATATGACGGCATCTTACTAGATATGCAAAAACGCTGGTTTGACAACGATCTAGATACCCCCATGCCTGATATTGTTCTAACAGGTGATAACGGCACGTTAAGGGTGGCTATATGCGCAATGTCGATGCCATTTGTTTATCTTGGCGCGAACAGTTCATTTAAGGGGTATAGTATGGAACTTGTTCTCCGCTTTGCCGCCCATTTCGGCTTAAAAGTTGAATTTATAGATATGGATTTTAGCGGGCTTATCCCCTATATAGTCAGTGGAAAAGCCGATCTAGCTGTAGCAAATATATCAATTACAGAAGAGCGTAAAAAGAGCGTTATCTTTACAGAACCGATCTTTGACGATTTAGCGGCAGTCATAGTTCTGAAAAAGGTTGTCCGCACCGCTGAAAATGATACTTTTTTTAACTGGCTTAAAGAAGCGGTTAAACGAAATCTTATAACCGACAACCGCTGGCAAATAATAGTAAAGGGGTTATTTGTTACGATTTTTATAGCTGTTTCATCGCTATTTTTCGGAACCATATTTGCGGGATTGATATGCTGCCTTTTGACGCGAAAAAACAGATACGCCCGACGGGTTGCAGGGCTTTACTGCAGCTTAATTTACGGCACACCCGCGGTGGTGCTGCTTATGATAAGCTATTATATAATATTTGATAAGATCAGCATCTCAAATATAGCTGTTGCAATTGCGGCGTTTACTATGGTGGAGGCTTCCACTGTTGCACAGAATCTTAGAAGCGCTATTGAAACGGTTGATCCAGTTGAAATCGAAGCGGCTCGCAGCATGGGGTTTACATCGATAGGAGCTTTCTTAGCGGTAACATTGCCGCAGGCTGTCCGCAAGGCGCTGCCTTCATATGCTTTCGGCTTTGTAGAACTGGTTAAAGCAACCGCTATAGTAGGTTTTATAGCCATTAATGATCTTACCCGCGCCAGCGATATTATCCGCAGCCGCACCTACGACGCATATTTCCCTATCTTATTGGTTACCTTAATCTACCTAATTATTATGGTGATAAGTGTATGGATTTTCAAAATCATAGCGGGAAAATTGAATAGAGGCAGGGCAAAATGAACGTAATATCGTTAAAAAATCTTGAAAAGCGCTTCGAAGATCACATTATATTTAAGGGGGTTAATGCTGATATAGAAAGGGGTGAAGTTGTCTCAATCATTGGTCCGTCAGGCACAGGCAAAAGCACCCTTTTAAGAGCTGTAAACTTTCTTGATCCTGCCACGGGCGGCGAGGTGTTCTTCAAAGGGGTTAAGGTAGATAAGCAAAATATTGATATTACCCGCAGAAAGATGGGGATGGTTTTTCAGAATTTCGGATTATTCAGCCACCTAGACGTTATGGGCAATCTCACAGTTGGTCCTATTAAGCTGCTTAAAAAATCAGCAAGCGAGGCAGAGGCGGCTGCTCTACAGCTCTTAAAACTTGTCGGCATGGCGGAGCGGGCGCATCACTTTCCATACCAACTATCAGGCGGTCAACGCCAACGTGTAGCTATTGCCCGCTGCCTTGCAATGCAATCAGAGGTTATACTCTTTGACGAACCTACCAGCTCTCTTGATCCCACAATGCTGGCAGAGGTAATGGCGGTAATACGCAACCTAGCTAAATCAGGAATGACGATGCTTGTAGTTACCCATGAGATGGAGTTTGCCCGCGAGATAGCAAACCGCGTATTTTATATGGATGAACAGAGTTTGTATGAAGAGGGATCGCCTGAAGATATATTCAATAACCCAAAAAAACCTAAGACTCAAGAGTTTATCTTAAAGATCCGCTCTTTTAGCTATGAGATTAAAAATAGAGATTTTGATTTTGCCGAGATGCTTGGAGGGGTTGAAAATTTCTGTTTCCGCCACGCTGTTGACAAAAAAATTGCAGGGAGGCTGCAGCTGATAGCTGAAGAGTTGGTTGTGAATATTATTGCACAGCACTATGGCGAGTGCTCATTAAAAGTCAGCTTTTCAAGCAAATTAGGAAACTACACTCTAACTGTAGGATATAAAGGCGCAAACTCAAACATCCTTGAGATAATCGGAGACGATCTGCCCGTAATACTGGTCAAAAAAAGTGCAAAAACGGTAAAGCATGAATATATAGACGAAGTTAATATTATTACAGCAACCCTATAAAACCTAGAACCTAAAAGCCCCTAGAGGCGTCTTCTAATATCCTTAATATTTCAGGCAAGAGCTGTTTTTTTCTTGAAAGCACGCCAGGAAGGTGAAATAGGCGGGGCGAAAGAGAACGGTAGGAAAAGAGCCGCTCTCCGCGTTCAAATGGGGTGCACAAAAGAACGCTCTCCTCTAAGATAATATCGGTAATAAGCAGCATTGCCCAGTTTAAGCCGTGCTTTTCCCGCTGTTTTTCCAACTCTTCGCTCAAAAGAGGCAAAACATCTTCCAGATCAGCTAAAGTTACCGCTTCTGCCTGCCCTATTCCAAAATTTACACCATATTGATCATAAATCTTAAAATCAGCTGTTATTATCTCTTTTGATGAGCGCGCGCTCAGATTGTCTGTCGCTGCAAATATTGCCTTTCCAACCTCCTGCCAATCAACTTTTATGAGCGCTGCAAGCTCCTCTAAAGCCGCCCTATCTGCAATAGCAGCTGTTGGGGACTTTAGCATGATAGTATCGCTGATTATCCCACCCATAAGAAGTTTGGCTGCTTTTAGAGTGGGAGTTATCTTAGCTGCTTGGTAAAGTTCGTATACTAAAGTGCATGTGCTCCCCACAGGTTTAGAATAATATGCAACAGGCGTCTCCGTTTTAACAGCGCCTAATCGGTGGTGGTCTACAATCTCTACAACTTCAGCAGTTTCAACCCCATCTACCGCCTGAGAAGCTTCATTGTGGTCAACAAGGATTAAACTGTTTCTAAATCTTGTTAAAATATTGCTCCGTGTTACAATTCCTAAGAGCAAGCGGTCTTGATCAACAACTGGAAGGAGGCGTTGGCGGCTATTAAGAATTAACTCCCTTGCCTTATCTATATAGTCATCCTTAGCTATAACTGCTGCATTTTCATTCATAATGTTGCGAACAGGGGATGCTAAGATGAGCCGCCTTATCGTTTCAGCAGAATCAAGAGCTGAAAGGTAGACCCACCCTGAATAGCTGCTAAAATCCGCCTTTATCTCTGCGGCTCGCTCTTCAGAATCTATCCCTGTGATAATTATAGCGGCTATCCCGCTTTTAAGAGCATAATTAATTACACCCGCCCTATTGCCTGCAACTAGAATTGTCCTATGCGCTCCCGCTAGTTCAATATGCTTTATCGATGCTGCCTTAGGCATACTGCCCACCATGATTGCCGCCCTAAACTCTTCATCCCTTCCTATATGCAAAACCCTTCCCTTTACAACCTTTGGGATATGGCGGGCAAAAAAGCGGTAGATAGGGCGTTTATCAAGATCCTGCTGGATAAATAGGTTTATAAGTTCACGCTCCCCA
>JAISNW010000078.1 GCA_031276055.1 Deferribacteraceae bacterium
TATAAGAGGAAGTTTAGCATCTGAAAAGAGTTTTTTTAACTTCTTTCCATGAAATTTGTCCCCATCTGCTCTACTGCGTATAATGAGGCGGCGCTCTTTTAACGTTGCGGGGAAGGTGATTTGCGCCTTTCGATTGGGGATCTGCACAACTAGCTCGCCGGGCTTTTTAATATAACTAAACGGATTAAGCCGCTCTGCAGGGAATATCCTAAGAGCGTTGAAAGAGAACTCTGCAAGATACCCCATAGGTAGAGATAGTCTAAAGGAATCCCTCTGTTCAATAGCTTTAATAATTATATCAGTATGAACTTTGCCCCCCCTGCATAGGCGGGAGATCCACCTGCCGATAATGAAGCCCCGTTCAGGTTCGCTCATCTCTGCTAAAATGTTTCTGTCTAACTCTACAAAGTCCCCCCCTGCGTTTACAACCGCCCTCTCTGTGCGCTCTGCAAGCCAAGAGGCGAGGCGGGCGGACTCCTCTTGAATTCTAAGCACAGTTGCCTTCATAGTGAGCAAAAAGGGGGTATAGGTGCGCACCATATTGCGAACATAGCGGATGTCGCTATTAGAGCTGTCATAGATAGGGGTGAGTTTATGCGCCTGAAGAAACTCTTCCACCATCTTAGAGGTGACAGCTAAGAACGGTCTTAATATCCATTCATGGAGCTCTTCAACCCCACCCAATGTGAAGATGGAAGCCCCTGTTATAAGATCGGTAAAAAATGTCTCCACCTTGTCGTCTAAAGTATGCGCTGTTAGTATATAATCGTAGCCCGCACTCTCCCGCTCTTGCAGCAAGAGTTCGTATCGCAGCTTTCTTGCCGCGTATTCCACCCCGCGCTCTCTTACTAAACTGCTCTGCATAACATCTACTGTGCGCGCCTTAAAGATTATCCCGTGCTCTTCGCAATATCTCCTGCAAAAAGCCTCGTCTCTGTTAGATTCGCCGCCTCGCAAGAGATGGTTGACATGCAGTGCATGGATGCGGGTGTTGAGGGTGTGCTCGTGCAGCTTTAGGTAATGTAGGAGGGCGAGAGAATCTTTACCGCCTGAAAAGGCTGCTGCAATGCTTTTATCTTTTAAGAGGAGCCAAATTCCGCTTAAAGGCGGCTCAAATAACAAATTCCGGTGATTTGACATATATCTCTTCAAACTCTCTCTTTTTGTGCTCGTAATTTGCCCGCCCCATCAAGCCGTAAGCAAAATCTTTCCCTTCCTCAACGCCGGGTTGGTTAAATGGGTCTATATCGTTAGCAAGCCCTATAACGGCGGTTGCATATTGAAAGAGCATAAAAAGCTGCCCAAGAGAATATGCGTCAAGCTGTTTAAGGTTGATTTTGAGCGACGGGCGCGATAGGGTGAAGAGAGCCCCCTCAGTTGCTGTAAGCTCTGTGTTTAGAAGTTCGCCCACCTTATGCCCTACAATATAAGAGAAACTTTCGTGCACAGCGTTCTCTACAGCAAGATCATGTTCGTGCTGTTCAAGCGATATAAAGGTAATAAATTTATCGTCTGGACCTTCTCTAAACAGTTGAAGTTGGGAGTGTTGGTCGATAGCGCCGGAGGTTCTCAGAGGGGTTGTGCCGAAGTATACATCGTTTCCTGAATTGGTGCGCCGTTTTCCTAGACTCTCGCCCCAGAGCTGGCAATACCATTCGGCAAATTTTACAAGGCGCGATGAGTAAGGCATCAGCACATTTATAGGACGTTTCGTCATGAAGTGCATATATATGGCGGCAAGAGTCAATATCTTCCCCCAATCCCCCTCAATCACACTCCCCGCACCTGCAAGGAGCTTTTCAATATCTACCCCTAAGAGCGCCGCAGGCAGAAGCCCCACCGCTGAGAGCACTGAAAAACGTCCGCCTACTGAAGATGGAAGGGGGATATTCGGAATCTCATTTGCATTGGCAAAATCTCTTAGGGGTCCTTTAAGAGGGTCCGTTATAATGCAGAGCCGTTTTTTGAGATCGTGCCCTGAGGCTTTCATCCAATCGAAGACTAGGGAGAAGTTTATAGCTGTTTCAAGGGTTGAGCCTGATTTAGAGATCACTACTACATAGGTGTCTTCGGGGTTGCAGTATTTCAGCACGCTGTTTGCAATAGAAGGGTCCGCGTTGTCTAAAAGCCAATATCTTGGGTAAGAGAGGCGGTCTGCAAAGGAGAGGGTGTTATAGCCGCTGGGCAAGAGGGCGTTGACAATAGCCTCAAAGCCGAGCGCTGAACCTCCAATCCCTACAACAATGAGATCGTTATATTTATGCCCCTGCCCTCTAGCGATGGCTTTAATTTCATCCAGCTTTTGGCGGGGGAGTTCAGGAAAGCCTACACTGCCGTTTTTCACCATATCTGTGAGCAGTGCAAACCCCTTCTGCGCCTTGCCTCTCTGTAATTCAAGCTCTTCATTTGAGATCCCTGTGGAAATTTTCTCCTTTACGGCAAAGTTGTAGTCAATTGTTAAGCTGTTCATCATAATCTCCTCTTATCTCCCCGACTTTCTCCGATTGCACCCTTTGCAGAGCATCTGGCAATTTTCCAAAACTGTTTTGCCGCCGGAGCGCCACGGGTCTATATGGTCTGCCTCCATCTGCTCATATTCAAAATGTTCGCCGCAATTACGGCAGAACCCTTTCTGCCTCTCGTATATCTCCCGCCTGATGCTGTTGGAAAATTTGCGGATATTCAAGAATTTCTCCTCTCCTGTGAGAATATAACGGTATATCCCTCTCCTATTGGTTATCTCGTCATCCCGCATTAGAGCGGAGATCTTCTCTTCTAATGCAGCGGGGTCTAAAAGCGCGTCCTTAAAACGGTTGTAAAGCTCCCCCCATTCAACCCCTTTCATCTCTTTACGGTATTTAGGGAACTTCCCTTGAACCCAAGTGATGACCGTTTGAAAATACGACCATAGCTCAAGGGCGTCTGGAGCGTGCTGATGCTGCGCCATATACCCTCTTATATTCCCATTTGAAATCCAATCAAGCGCCTTTTCTAAATAATCTTGTCTAATCGCTGTTCCGTTCAGATATTTACCGCCGAGTTTATAGGCGGTGCATGAGCTTTTGCTGAAATACCGTTTGGCGTCTGTCAGCCAAACTCCTGCGTAAACAGCGTTTCGCAGCTCTTGTTTGGTTAAAACTGCACCCGCTATATTGACAATTTCAAACCACGACAACTTTTCGCTGTCGCTGCCTTCACAGAAATAGACCATAAGCTCGTAATCTAATATCTGCTCTTGCTCATCACTGGTAAGATTCTTAAACATCTTATAGTCTATTGTAAAGCCGTTTTTAATATATTCACAGATGCTGATTATTCTCTGCTGCCCGTCAAGCACCTCAAAGGAATCTAGATTTTTTACCCAATACATAACATTCAGAGGGAAATTATTGCGAACGGTGTTTATTACAGCATCCCGCTGGGCGTCTTTATAGATGAATTCCCGCTGATATTTAGGTCGTATGTCAAGTTTGCCGCCGTAACCAACCACCCCTTCCTCGTCGGAATTTTTATATCCGTCTGCCAGAGCGCGAATCGGAATCATATTCAGCTCAATCTTCATAGACTCCTTCTTTTTATAAACAATCTCTTAAATGTCTCTTTTCCGTTAAGAAAAGAACCTCTTCCATATATCCCGTTAGGGTCTTGATCTATTCCGCGGTTAGAACCCACCACTTCAAACTGGCTTGGGTTGTATTTATCTAAAAAGGTTATAGGCACGCCCATAACCCCATCATAATCAATAGGGATGTTTTCCACCTTAGATACCTCTATGGCGTCGTAGTTGTCATATTTAGGATATTCATCTTCATGAGCTTTATACTGCCTATAGAGGATTAAATTTTCATGCCGTCTCTTATGCTCCATATTTGTAAGCCAGATAGTGCTTCCCATACTGAAATATTTAATCCCCTTTTCAACCTTTATCCTCTTTTCACTCTCTATCTCATAATGAGGGGGGACTCTGAACCACTTATTACCGCCGTTGTATCTGCCTAACCATATCTTATTCTCTTTTATTAACTTGAATATCTCTTTGTAGGCTATAGCGTTCTGGCTTCCAATTATTAGAAACTTCTTATCGTATTTAATAAGCTGCGCTACATATTCTCTAAAGAGGCTGAACGGCGGGTTTGTGACCACTATATCCGCCTCTTTTAAGAGCTCTATGCACTCAAAACTCCTAAAGTCGCCGTTCTGCTCTAAGGT
>JAISNW010000135.1 GCA_031276055.1 Deferribacteraceae bacterium
GTAGACGGCGTCTTTTACAAAAAATGGA
Organism: Deferribacteraceae bacterium; assembly: GCA_031276055.1. Lineage (GTDB taxonomy): Bacteria > Chrysiogenota > Deferribacteres > Deferribacterales > JAISNW01 > JAISNW01. The sequence continues at coordinate 29 of JAISNW010000135.1, forward strand.
TTTTCGCTTAAATCCATAGGGATGTTATCGCCGTGCTTTGCCTTTAATGAGTTGTGCAGAGCGATAATATAAGCTAGGGCGTTGTTGCGAAGCTCTATAGTATCTCCCTCAACCATGAAGGTAAGTTTTGCAGATGTGTTGCTCATCCCATACATTATAAACCCTCTAGGAAAATCAGCGCGAATCTGCCCATCAAACTCCACAATGGAACAGCTGTCCTTAAAGGTATTGCGGATAATCTCCACAGCCTCTGCGGTTATCGCCTCTTTAACTTCAACGGATATGGCATTGGTGCGGATCTCCTTTGTGGCGAAACGTCTAGGTATCTGCTTAAAGAAATCTGCTAGATTGGTGATATTGAGGGCGGAAATTATAGTTTCTAAAAGAAAAACATTCTCTATAGCATCGTCTCGTGCGAGAGCGTCTTCAGGATCAGTAGCAAATAGGTGAAGCGACGCCTCCACCTGAATATCCCTGTAGCCAACCCTCTTTACAAATTCAGCTGGGCTATTGAACCCCGCTAAAGTAGAGAGCCGCCGCATATTTTCCCCCATAGTCTCCTTCCATAGGGAGTGCCCTTTGCGATGGTATATAGTAGCGCCTCCGCGCTCCTCTACAAAGGCTTTTACAGCGCTGGTATAACGCGGATCTACATATATGGTGGAAGCTGTCTTTTCTATCTCAGCTGCTGCACTATCTGAGATAGGGAGCTTCTTCACGGCTTGCATCAGGGCGGGGAGGGCAGCTTTAAGTTTATACTCTGCAAGGATAAAAGATAGATCGTCTCCTAAATAGTGCCCTGTTTTACCGAGAGTGAGCGCCCCTTCCCCCTCTGTTATAGAACCTCTATCAGCATCGAGATCAAATGAGTGCACCCGTGCGCCTGCGGCTAGAACCGCATTCAGATTAGGCACCTGCTCCAGCATCTCTCTGCGGGTGGGATCTGCAAGGAGGCTTCCGCTGTTAACATCGATGGTGTTGCCGAGTATACAGATATCGCTGCCTAAAATATCGCGGAATAGGTTTTCATAGTTTAAGCCTGTCCCTCCGAAAAGGTTTACCGCTATCGGTTTTGAAGGTTTATGCTTCTTGAAAAAGGAGGAGTAGCGAGAATATATCTTATCTGCATAGAGTTTATACCCCTCCGTTGCTTTATCGGTGATTGAACCTCTAGGTGCGTCGCGGCCTATCTCAGGCTTATCTAGGGCTGAATTCATCTGCCCTAAAAGGTAGGTGTGCACCCCCTGATTAAAGAGCCCGAATTTAGCGCCGTTAGTGGTAACTTCAACATGAGAGCGGGTTATCTGGACATATCCATCCGCCTTAAACTGCTCCTGATTATGATAAACTTGACCTGAGGAGGCGATCCCGACATCATAAACCTCCACCCCCTGTTCTATAAGCCCGAGGCTGAAAGCCTCCGCCAACTCTTTAGAGGTAGGACCGTTATCATAGCCTACCACTACTATACTGCCTGGTTTAAGCTGCAAAAGCTCTCCAGAATTAGTGCGAAACTCCATACTGCCGAGGAGAACCCCCGCCGCCCTCATCCTAGAGGGGGTTAAAACCGCCTTTTCTGTAAAGAACGCTCCCGCTTCTCCTACATAGGCGCGTATATCATAGGCTGTCGCCTTAAAAAGTTTATCCTTTGCGCTTAATATATCTCCGCTTACCTTTTCTTTCATGATAGAAACTCCTTTAATCTATTAGCTTTCTAATGATCTCCGACAAGAGCAGCAGTAGAAGGAGAGCGCCCGTTAAACCTAAAAAAAACTCTCTCTTTTTTATGGAAATTATTGTGAGGGTTAATATTACAGTTAATGGCGCGAATAGGATAATTTCAACCGCTCTGCTATGGATCACAGCAGCTAAACTGCTAACCCCGCAAAGATAGAGGATAAACCCCGCCGCCATAAAAGCTAAGATTAGAGCCATAGCGGTATTTAAGATTACAACTGAAATTTTGGCGGAAAATGCTATATCTATCATTGAAAGACTCCTAAAAACCACAAAAAATATTACCATATCTTGATTTTTTTTCAATTAAAAAGTATCCTAGCATTGAATGCCTATTAAAACTATACGATATAGGGGAGGGTGGTATGAGAATCTCAACAAAAGGAAGGTATGCTTTGAGAATGCTTGTAGACCTTGCTGAACACCAAGGTTCAGGCTATATCGCCCTAAAAGATGTAGCTGAACGGCAGGGGATTTCAAAAAAATATCTTGAACAGATTGTAGCCCTCCTCAATAAATCCGATATTCTTCGCACCAATAGAGGCTATCAGGGCGGTTATATGCTGGCGCAATCCCCCGATAAATACACAGTGGGCAAGATATTAAAGATAACCGAAGGCAGCCTCTCCCCCGTCGCCTGTTTAGCAGAAGCCCCGAATACCTGCATACGCAGTTTAGAGTGTAAAACTCTGCCCGTGTGGGAAGGTTTGGAAAAGGTGATAACAGATTATCTGAATGGGATAACAATTCAAGATATAATTGACCAATCAGGCGAATTTTCAGGCTATGACTATATAATATAAATGGTGAAAAGATGAAAGCAATCCAGACAGAGTTAGCGCCTAAAGCGATCGGTCCATACTCGCAGGCTGTTATCCACAACGGAATTCTATACGCCTCAGGGCAGCTTCCGCTCAGCATTGAAAGCGGGGAGATAGTAGGCTCTAATATACAAGAGCAGACCGAGCAGGCGGTAAGCAACATTAAAGGGATTCTTAAAGCCGCGGGAACGGAGATTGGCAAAGTGTTGAAAACTACCTGTTTCTTAAAAGATATATCGGATTTTCCCGCCTTTAACAACGTATATGCTGCTCACTTTACCTCTAACCCAGCTAGATCGACTGTTCAGGCAGCCGCCCTTCCTAAAGGCGCTCTAGTGGAGATAGAGGTGACAGCGGAGGTATAATTTGCGGCTAAAACCTGAAATATATAAACGGATTAAAGGATGCCGAAACCATATACAGAGTAGACAAAAAGAACATGCAGAGCGCAAATAAGCGTCTAAGCGTCGTATTGGCAAACGAGCCCGCTAAAGCGAAACGAGTTGCACTGCATTTATTAACGATAATATCTCTGACTTTGGGAAATATTGGGGCAGACAGGGCAATTCCAACAAACAGGTAAAAGATAAACTCTATATCCATTAACGGCAGGTGGGCATCCCAGTTTGCTAGAGTCGGAATGAACATATATTTAAGGTATATGACGCCGCTTTCAAGCGATTCTGCCCTAAAGAGCACCCACCCCGCAAGGATGACCAATATTGTATATATGTGGGCTAAAACAGAGGGAATTCTGCTGAATAATCCTGAAAATACCCGCTCTATAATGAGGAAAACTCCATGCCACAACCCCCATGCAACAAAATTCCAATTGGCTCCATGCCAAAACCCTGTCAGCAAAAATACCAATATCAGATTTCTATAAGTGCAAAATGCTCCATTTCTACTGCCGCCGAGTGGAATATAGAGGTAGTCCTTAAACCATGAGGAGAGCGAGATATGCCATCGTTTCCAAAACTCTCTTATAGATTTAGATATGTATGGATAATTAAAATTTTCCAAGAAGGTAAAACCAAACATCTTTCCCATGCCGATAACCATATCTGAATAGCCCGAAAAATCAAAATATATCTGTAAAGCGTAACAGATTATCCCCAACCAGCAAGCGGGAGAAGAATAATTTTGAGGTTGATTTATAATGGCTTCCGCCGCTGCACCCACATTATTGGCAATTAAAACTTTTTTAGCAAAACCGTAACAGAAACGCTCTATCCCTTCCGCAAAAAGAGAGCTGTTTAACTTGCGGTTTAAGATTTGGGATTCTATATCAAAATAACGTATTATCGGACCGGCTATAAACGGCGGAAAGAGCGTCATATACAAGGCTATAACCAAGATATTCTTCTGCGGTTTTATCTTGCCCCAATATACATCAAGCAGATAGCTTGCAATCTGAAAGGTAAAAAATGAGATTCCGATGGGCAGCGGGATATTAGGGGCGTCAAAGGTAAAAGAGGGATTAAAAATATGCACAAAATTTTCTATATTAGAAATAAAAAAGTTGAAATACTTAAAAAACGCTAGAGTTCCAAAGTTAATGACCAGCGAGATGGTTAGTATTATCTTCTGCGTCCGCTTTACTTTAGAAGTTGGCGTCAACAAACCCAAAAAATAGTTTACTGCAACCAGAATCAACAGCAGCATCATATATTGAACGCCGCTCCATGAATAAAAAACTATGGAAGAGATTAACAGCCAGTTATTCCTAAATTTATTGTTGATAAGCAGGTAAACTAAAACCACAATAGGTAAAAAGATCATTATAAATATTGGGGAGGTGAAGAGCATATCTACCTCACCCTTACCAATACTGAAACAGGGAGCTTTTTATTATAACTTTCATACTGCATAACTAACTCTTGAGCGGCGCTTATCTGCAATAAATACTCTCCGGGCGCGTCTGGGGCTCTAACGTTTATTTCGACATCCACAGTTTCCTTTGGCAATATAAGCCCTTTTATATTGTGCTGCTCTCGTATATTATTTATCAGTTCTCTATCTGCGCGAGTCCAATATGTTATGACTTTCACAGGATAGGGGTTGTAAGAGGCTTGGATGCTGTTTGAATTGTTTGTAAATTTGACGGTTATCTTTAGCTTTTCCCCGCCCTTTGCATTTATCTGCTCTTTAAGAGGTTTGATTGAGATGTCGGCGTCTTCAGGGCCAAGTTTGTTCTGCACCCTATCTGTGCCGTGACCTGACAACATTAGGTCTAAAGCGCGCTCTATCCTTTTAAGGCTTGGAAGAAGGATGGCGCCTGTCGGACCGGAAGAGATAATGACAATATCTTTATCATTCAATAATTCATAGTAGCTGATGTTATAATCAGTATTAGTAGAAATTGACTTCCCTTCCTCATAATGTCTATGAACATAAGTGTATTCCACCTCATCTATTTCAGCGAATAACCCCGTATCCGAAAGCACTTGCACCAATTGACCATCAAAACTTGTTCCATTAAGGAATATCTTTTCCTTTTCCTCCCCGCTGTATCTTTTTAAGACAGGTGCATAGTAGGTGGTTTTGGGGAGATATTTCAGATTAGTTATACCAAAAAGATCAGCATCAGAACCAAACGGTTTAGAAGAACTTACAATATATTCTATTGTGATATTGCCCTTGAATAGTGTTGGATTTTGTCGGGAAATCTCTCTCAAAACTAGGGCGGCTGCCAATAGGTTCCAGTGGACTCCTGTTATTGCAAATAGGTTGTAATTACTCTTTTCAAAAAATAAAAATGGGGTTGAATTAAAATAAGGGATCCCCTCTGTTTCCAATTTTTCAGCTAATCTGATATGAAACGAATTTTCTAATATCTTCTCTACCAAACGAACATAACGCATAGGGGTGCGTTCAGGATAGATAAGCACCTTATTGGCAGGGATAATAAAAAAGAATCGCTTGCCTAATTGTTCACACTTATTTTTAACAGCTTTTATTAAGTTAAGCTGCTCTTCAGTATATTGGATGTCAGCATAACGCAGATAACCAGTTTCAAAAAGGGTATTCTTAGCTCCAATAACAACCCGCGTTCCAACAACTTTATGAAAGAGGGTATATCTTAGCTGGGTGAATAGTCTAACTATGTGAGTTCTTGAATAAAAATTTTGGTTATACCAAAGTTCATAATCGTGCTGAAATTTACCGTTAAATATATCTCTCTTAGTATAAATCGGTCTATCTTCATTTACTACAGCGCCATATAGAGCTCTGGTTTTGACCTTTAATACAGTTATAAGAGTTGGAGCGGCTAAAATCAGCAAAAACAGAACGATGATTATATAATTAGATATTTTTTCCAAAGTTTTCAAATTCCACCAAATAAATAGAGTGTGAACCTCTTAAATGCATCCTGTTATCATCTTTTTAAGAAACTTTTAGCCGCGGACACATTTATGGCTGGTTTTAACGTTGGTTTAAAAGTGGCAGCTTTTTACGGCGTTTTGTAAATTTTCACTTGCAATCAGAAAGGTTAATTAGTATAGTAAATAATAGGATTTCGGCGGTTTTTGCGTATACACGGCAGCACCGCTTTTTTTTGTGTTTTAGGTGGCTATTTTAAACCAACCTTTTTTCTATACAGATGATTAGGCAAGTTAAGCAATATTCTGAAATTCCCTTTCCGACAATTCCCCTTTGCCCTTACACCTTTTATGTCTGCACTGATAAAGTTGTTGACTTTAAAAATATTTATATGTAGTATATGTTTTTTGTTGATAACTATAAGTATATCCTGCGTAGAGCAAACTTGCACGCAAGAGTGGAGCAAAGTTTATGTCAAGAAAATACACACTAATGCTTTTCCCTTCTGACAAGATGGGGAAATTCCGCACCCTCACCACAGGGCTTTCTACAATGATCTTTGCTGTGCTGGCTTTCTTTTGCATGGTTATTGCTTTTGTTTTCTCAATAGTTCTACTTGTTAAGGCGTATACTAACGATATAGGAAGGGTTGAAACCTATCAAGACGAGAATCTCGAACTAAAACGGCAGGTTGCTCTCTACAATAAGCAGATAGAAGACCTTATTAATAGAATTTCTGAATTAGATGAACTTGAATTTAAGGTGCGTGATCTCATATCTCTACAAAGTGGAAATGTTCCGCTGAAACCTATCGCTGTCGGCGGTAAGGAAGTTGATGTTCTGAGGGAGTTTTCCACCGCCGCAGCTCTAAATGAAAAGGAGTTTTTCTCTAACCTAGACACTACCCTTACCGCCCTCTCTTATGAGGTGGAGAAACGGGAGTTTACCCTCTCCGATCTGGCGGCAAAACTCGAGGAAAAGCGTCTTGTGCTCCTATACACTCCAACGATAAAACCTGTTAACGGTTGGTTATCAAGCCAGTTTGGTTTTCGCATCTCGCCGTTTACTGGAAGGCAAACATTCCATGAAGGCATAGATATCG
>JAISNW010000119.1 GCA_031276055.1 Deferribacteraceae bacterium
CATATGGCTTTTATAACACTTTTCATAGGTGTATACAATACGGAGCATCTAATATTATGCTTTCCCCCTCATTTAATGAATGATTTTTTTGCATTTTTAGAGTATATTCAAGGGATGATAGAGTTAAGTAATTTTTTGGATGAAGTTGTAACCTGCGGTGATGCCGCCGTCGAACTGCAAAAACTTCCTAGTGATTCTGTGGATTGCGTTGTAACCTCTCCGCCTTATGATAATTTGAGAGATTATAAAGGTTTTCAATTTGCTTTTCAAATTATTGCCAAAGAACTTTACAGAATACTGAAAGTTGGCGGTGTAATGGTTTGGATAGTCGGCGATGCAACAATAAAAGGCGGCGAAACGTTGACAAGTTTCAGACAAGCAATTTATTTTCAAGAGCTTGGCTTTTCAATGCATGATACTATGATCTATCAAAAGAATAATTTCAGCAATCCATCTAGAACGAGGTATCATCAGATTTTTGAATATATGTTTATTTTGTCAAAATCAACTCCTAAAACTTTCAACCCTATCATTGACAGAAAAAATGTATATGTCGGTTATTCTTCGCTTGGAGTGAATACCAATAGGAAAAAAGACGGCACATTCAGCATAAATAAAAAAAGAACTATAGGCGATTACGGTATGAGATACAACATTTGGAAAGGAAACACAGCGGGGCAGGAAAGCATGTGTAAACATTTGTTGCATCCTGCACAATTTCCATTATGGTTGGCAAGAGATCACCTTTTATCTTGGACAGACGAAGGCGCTCTAGTTGTAGACCCATTTTGCGGCAGCGGCACCACTGGTTGCGCATGCAAAGAATTAAACCGTAGATTTATCGGGATTGAAATAGACAGCGGTTATTGCAAAATATCAAAAGAGAGGATAAGTCAACATAAGGGATATAACATAGTAAACATCGAATCTTTTTTATAATAATTCAGAATCCTTATACAACAAACATATCTATAAAGCTAAAATTAAGCAATGTATGGTTTTTTTGTTGAAAATCCTACTAATAAGTGAGAAGCATCCCTTGTGATCTTTGAAGTTGAGAATTTTAATAAGCCTAAAATATGTATTCCTCTATTGTTGGTTGTATATATCTAACTTTTGATTCTTCAATTATATCTTTCAGTTTTGCCGTTTCTGCTTTAACAGGCAGTCCGCCTTTTTTTATAAAATATTCATTAGCCTCAGCCGCGGGCTCTTTGCCCATAAAATCCAAAACAAAGAGTTTTTTATTCTTTTTCAAAGTTTTTTCGGCTGCATCATAACTCCCGCCTTCTTTGCCCGCAGCAATAAGCACCATAGAATCAGAGAGGTCAATAATAAGGTTGTTGCGCGCCATTGCTTGATATTTAGCCCAAGTCTGAACTGGACTAAATTGAGATACAAAAAGAAAGTTATTGTCAATAAGCAAATCTCTTGATATTTTTGGTTTATACTTAAAAATCCCCTCTGCTAGCACAAATACCGTTCCCCCGCTATTTTCTAAAGCAGCTCTATGGGCGGTAACGTCCACCCCTTCAGCATATCCACTTATTACCGTCATTCCAACCGCTGCCATCTCCCCCGCTAGTTTTGCGGTAACCCTCAACGCTTCTTTGGTGCTTTTCCTTGAACCTGTGAAACCGCAGCTCCTTTTATTTAATAAGGAAAGATTTCCATATGTGAAAAGGAATGAATAGCTGTCTTTTAATTGTTCGGGAAAGTCTTTTTTGCCTTTAAGGAGAAGTCTAACTCCCCCCCTTTGCAATCTTTCCGCTATTTTATATGCGCTTTCTCTACAGGAAAAAAACGAAGAAACGCTCTCTTCGGGTATTTTTAAGGCTTTCAATATATCATTGTCTTGAAATATCTCTTCAGCTGTCAGGTTATTCCCATTCATATATCTCCAGATTTTGCCGAAATTTATCTGTCCTATTTTATTGGCAAGCAGTATCTGTAATGCGGTTTCGTTAATCATAATCAGTGTCTTGAAACGGTATTATCTGTGCTGGATAAAGTTTTTGTCAGCACTAATCCAAAAACAACCCTTGCTAAACATGATTTAAGATATTCAGTATACATATTTATGGATGTTCCGCTCTGATATAAATCGTCAACAATCAGGATTGTCTTATTAGCAACATCTATATTAAAGGTTACTTCCCCTTTCTTATATATTCCATCCCAAAAATTTTTTTTAACATCTAGTGTAACGCTTTTCATGCTAGGTTTCGGATTTAATAACACCCCCTCCAGTAGACTGCTATTTTTATAATCCCTTAATACTGCTCTAAGTATATCTCTTGTCAAGCTGTTTTGCCCTGTTTTATGGTAAGGAATGGTTGTAACTAAAAACTGTTGTTCTCTCAATGGGAGTTCAGAGAGCATTTTTACAAAAAAACCTTTATATATTATATTTCCATAATCCTTAAGCGCACTCTGAGTTAGCTCTGCTCTATTATATTTCAACTGATAAACCGCTTCTCCTAAATCAGTTCTCTCCCTGGTTTCGGGGTTTCTATGCCAATCTCCAATAATTAAAAGTTCTAATTTACCAACGTTCTTTGAAAATACCAACATCTTTAATCCTCCTCATCCAACTTTGTAGCCCGCCGTGTAGTCACTATATCCTCTGCGGCTTTGATCTCCTTCTTTGTCAATATATTTGCGGTATGCACAAAAACGGACTGCATCGTTGAACAGAATAGTCTGCTCGGCGGCGTTTAGCATTCTCCCTCATCAGCTGCTCATAACTTTAATTAACACCTTTATAACATTGTTTGCAAGGGAAAATTATTTAATTTATTTTAGGATAGATGCAACGCGCAAAGCGCATCGCTTGAGCTTATTAACCGTAAAGCCGCCACCTATGCAAAACGCGTTGCTTATATCATTACAGAATACAAAAAGGCTTATAACTTAGAGCTTTATTACGGGCTTTCCCGCTCGGAAGTCGCAGTCAGCCGGAACCTATCTATAAATACTGTAAAGATGCTAAGTAATCCGCATCGCAATAGAAACGCCCCCCTCTCGCACTAAGTAAATAAATTTGACAACAATTTCCTTTTGTATTAAAATCGCCTAGATACTCCAAGCACCAATCCAGTTTTGGAATTGGCGCTTTAGTTATGCTGGAGGTAGAAGGCGATGAGAAAAGGTTTTACGCTCGTAGAATTATCCATTGTAATGGTTGTTATAGGTTTATTGATAGGGATGGCTCTTAAAGGAAAGTCTCTTCTTGAGTCGGCTACAATCCGCAGTGAGGTTAATAAACTTTCGCTTATGCAGTCGGCTGTTGCTGCACTGCTCTCCACTTCCAGCGGCGATGGTTCGCTCAACGAGCTTCCTATGGACAACTCCTCAAAAAGCTATCACTTTATTGAAAACTCTTTTCTTGTGAATAAAGGGCTGCTCTCATATAAAGATATTTCGTATAATAATAAACAGCACGAGATTCTCTTCTGCAAATATAAAAGCACCGCTGATCCGAGCGGACCTTACGTTGAAGATGACGCCGACCCTAGCGATAATATGCTTTGCGCATTCACCCCTGATAACTGGCCGCTAAAATTTCACTGTGTTGCAGAGGCGGCGCTAGATGATCAAGACGTTAAAGAGGGCAAAGGGCGCAGCGGCTTTACCAGTATGGAGGTAGGCGGAGTCAACCAAGGGGAGCTTTACGATTGCAACAAATCCGAGAAAAAGATAGGCAGATATTCATATATTCTCCTCTCAAGCAGAATAGTGAGGTAATTTATGCGAGCTCTCTTTTTCGCCGTTATCCTCATATTCTCCCTCTGCACCTTTGGCTATAGTGCAGAAACAGGGCGGTATCTGGTTCCGGTGAAAAAGAGCGATCTAAACCCCTCCAGAGAGCATGTTTGTGTTTTAGAGCAGTGTTATTATATTGTTGATAAAATTAGTGCAGAGCGTTCTGTAATGAGCGGGGAAACAGAGGTTTATTACCCTGTAGTTGAGAGAAAGTTTCACGCCGCCCCTAATGATAGTTACTATTCATATCAGTGGCATCTCTCAAATTCCACTATAAATTGGCTCAGCGGCTGGGAGAAGATAAAAAACTTTTCTTCTTCATCGAACAGTTATTCAAATATCCCTATAGTAGCGGTAATAGACACTGGGATTGTAGACCATGAAGATCTCCCTACGAGCGCCCTCTATGGTGGGCAACCCTATGAATCCCTCCACGCCAACCCTGATACCTATGGTGTAGACGAGAATGGGCATGGCGCCCATGTAGCGGGGATTATCGGCGCGCTCACCAATAATAACAGAGGCGTGGCGTCTGCAGCAGGCGGCAAGGTTAGGATCATGTCTATACGAGTTTCAGCGCCTTGTTCAAAGCCCGGTGAAGAAGGTTGTCTTAGCACTCTAGGCATTCTCGAGGCTATAGAGATGATCTTAAATGAGAAGGTTAATAACAACGCTCCTATAGTTGCCGTCAATATGAGCTACGGCTCCCCTGAGGGCAGCTCTTCTGATAGTGATCCAGAATACAAAGCTATCAAACAGTTAAGGGATCATGGAATAATTGCTGTCACTTCAGCAGGGAACAGCAAATTAAATCTTGATGCGAATAATTCCTACCCTGCGGAATATGATCTAGATAATATAGTTGCTGTTGCCGCAGTGGGCAGAACGCTGCAGATAGCATCCTATTCAAACTACGGAAGCTCTGTAGATATTGCCGCACCGGGAGGGGATGGTGATGGTGATGACTGCGGTTCGTTAATGACAACAAAGATCTTAAGTTTGTATATAGAAAGCGGCAATAGGAAGTATATCTGCATGAACGGCACATCTATGGCATCGCCGTATATTGCGGGGGCTATAGGGGCGGCGGCGGCGCTCTATAATAGAGATCAACCATCCTACCCTGGCACAATCTCCTACCCTGATATAACCTACCGCCAACTTATTGACATCCTTTACGGCACAGCAAGAACGAGAAATTTTGGCGCTAAATATATAAACGGCGACCGTCTTATAGATGTGGGGGCTTTTTTTCAGAGGGTTGAAGATTGCCGCGAGGAGTCTAAGAACACGCTCCTTCCGTGCACATTGGCTGACTTGCCCCCCGCACCCCCTCCTGCGCCTCCTGCACCGCCGCCCTATGATGACGGCGGGTGGGATAAATCATCTTCAGGCGGGTGCTCTATATCGCCTCAAGATAACGGCGCCGCGGCATCCCTCCTCCTCTTTTTAGCGATTCCGCTATTCATCGCCTTACGTAGAAGGGTATAAAGGAGGCGGCGATGGGGGATATTTACTCTATCCTCCTAACCCCCTTCCCCATAAGGATGCTCTTCCCCTCTCCCACAGGTTCAACCTTTATCTGATACTCCACTTTCTGTTTAATAATATCTAAATGCGAGATAAGCCCAATAAGTTTACGACTCTTTAGACCAGCTAGAGCGTTTAATGCTTGCTCAGCGTGCTCTGTATCAAGAGAGCCGAACCCTTCGTCTAAAAAGAGGGCGGGTGGGCTGACTTTGCGGGTGGAAAGAGAAGACAACCCCAGCGCTAAAGCGAGGCTGATTATAAAACTTTCCCCCCCAGAGAGATTTTTTGCGGAGCGCACCGCTTGGCGCTGTTCATTATCTATCACCTGAATTTCAAGGTTATCTGTGCGGCTTAATCTATATCTGTTGGAAATCTTTAAGAGCTCAACGTTGGCTTTATCCAATAGATCACCGAATATTAAAGTTTGAACCGCCTTTGCAAATTTATCCCCGCGGGCTGAACCGATAAGAGCATTCAATGTGCGCCACGGTTTTATCTTATTTTCAAAAAGCTCGGTTTGCTCTACAGCAACTGATGCTGCGGCGCAAAACTGCTCGTTCTCTTTTAATATATGCCCACACTCCCCTGCTGCACCAGCCGCCGCCGCAAGTTTTGAGAGGGCGGCCTCCCTCTCATGTTCAAGCTCTATTGAGGGCGGAATAATGCTCTCTAATTTTTCAAGCTCCTCCATCCGCTTGTTCAGATCGCCTTTTCTAATATCTACAGAGTTGCGCCTATCAGCAAGTTCTCTCTCCAATATTGTAAGGCGGGTTATCTCGCTTTCAACAAGGACAGCGCTCTTGAATTCATCCAGATCAGCAAAACCTTCCTTTTTAAGATTCTCCATTAGAATTGCTATAGAGTGTTCAGCAGCCAATTTATCTTCAGATATCTTCTGGAGGAGGGTTTCACTCTGAGTCTTCAGTCGAGTAAGCTCTGCATCTAACTCCGCCCGCCTCTTTTGGACAACCTGCAGCAGCTTCTCTGCATCTTCTCTAGCCATCTTTAAGCGGGTGGATTCAACATCGGGCGATCTGCCCTCTAATAGTTCAGCGCGTCTAGCTTTTACAGCATCACTTTCTGCTTTTATTATTTTATATTCACCTTCCTTAATAGATAATTCAGCAGCATCTTTTTCAACACTAGCTGTAAGGGCTTTTCCACGCTCTGTAAGTGTGATCAGCTCCCTTTCATGCTGGTTTTGCAACTCGCTGTCTAACCTCTGTAGCTCCAACTTCTCTTTTTCAACTACCTTTGCTTTATCAATAGCAGCTTCCAATATAGAGAGCTCTTTAATAAATTGACTGCTGAAAGTTTTGTATGGGTGCTCAACGCTGCCGCAAAGGGGGCACGGCTTATTATCTTCAAGGCGCTCTCTATGGTCAGTAAGCTCCGCTTTTACTAGGTATTCCGCTCTTTTTGCAGTTAGAGCTGCTGCTGTTTCACCGCCTGTTAAACGCAAAAGCTCTGTATCTGCCAGAATATGCCTCTCTCGGAGTTCACTTAAAAGTTTCTCAAAGGAGCTGTTTATCTCAACGATCTTGGCGTCTATAGCGGTTATATCTTTAAAAGCGGCTTTTACCCCGTTATCAAGGCGCTCCGCCTCTCGTCCTATACGGTCAAGCTCTCTTTCATATTGAGCTGTAAGCAGATCGAGCCGCCGCGCCTCGTTAATATCAGCTTCTGCGCTGCTTAGCTCATGCACGGCGGCGTTAAGGCTATCCTCTGCGGTTTTTAATTGAATCTTGAGCACTCCGCTCTCATTTTGTGCATCAGATAGGGCTTGAAAGAGGGCGAGCCTATCTGCTTCATCTTTAAGCAGCATCTGTCGGCAGTTGTCAGCATTCTGCTGAAAAGGGATCAGGCGGGCAGCTCTCTTAGCGGCTGCAACTTTCGTTCTATAGGGGTTGAAGATCTCCTCATCTTTGCAGAGTGTTTCTAACTGCCTATCTAACAGTTCAGCTTCGCTCTTTAATCTCTCCGACTCTCTTGCTAGAGTTAATCTATCGTTTATAACAGTTAGCTCCCTTTTAAGAGCATCCGCCTCCTTTTTGCTCTCTGCCAGCCTCTGCTCTAACTTGCTCTTGGTTTCGGCGGTTAGAAGGCGGCTTTTAAGATCAGAGAGCTTAGTTTGCAAACCCCTTAGGATATTTTCCTCGCTCTCAGAGCGTTCATATACCTTTTGGGATATGCGGCGGTATATCTCTGCATCAGTAAGGTTCTCAAGGAGGGCGGCTTTCTCGTTCTCACGAGCGTATAAAAACGTTGTCCACTTGCCCTGCGCAAGTAAGACCAAACGTTCAAAATCAGTTGAATTTACCCCCGTAATCTGTTCAACGTTTAGCTCTGATAGAGAGCCATCCATATTGAAAAGGGCGCACTTGGGTGTGCTTAATTCCCTATTTTTATGACGTTTCTGCCGCCATGACGCCTTATACCCCCTCTTTCCAATCTGAAAGGTTAGTTCAGAAAGAGATATATCCGTATTCTTAGACATTATCTCGTTTTTCCCGCTGGTAAACCTTCCTAGCCTTGGGGTGCTCCCATAAAGAGCGAGGGAGACGGCGTCTAGGATGGTGGTTTTCCCCGAACCAGTGGGACCTGTTATAGAGAATAGTCCATTTTGCGAAAGAGCGGTAAAATCGATCTCCCATTCGCCGTAAAGGGAGTTCAAGTTCTTAAATCTAAGGGTCAATAGCTGCATATAACTTACTCAACGTATGAGCATGGCATCGCCGTAACTGAAAAAGCGGTAACGTTTTTCAACAGCATGGGCGTATAGACTCTTGAGCTCATCTAAACCTGTAAAGGCGGATGCAAGCAAGAGGAGGCTCGAACGCGGGAGGTGGAAGTTTGTTAAGAGGGCTTTAGCTATCTTAAAGGTGTACCCAGGAACGATAAAGAGATCTGTCCGCCCTATTCCCCCTTTTAGACGGTATCTCTGTTTGACGGCGGCTGCGGCGGATTCCACCGCCCTAACCGTTGTAGTGCCGATGCAGAGGGGGAGTTTCTGCTTATCTATAAGATTATTGGCTTTTTCAGCGCTCTCTTCAGTTATTAGGTAGTGTTCAACGTGCATTGTATGCTGCTTTACAGTTTCGCTCTTTATTGGGCGGAATGTGCCCACCCCCACCTGAAGGGGAACTTTCACCGTTTCTACCCCTATATCCGTCAACTGTCTAAGAATATCTTCAGTAAAGTGGAGCCCCGCCGTAGGCGCTGCAACAGAGGGGTTAAACCCGTTGTCTCTATCTGCATATACCGTCTGATAGCGCGCGGCGTCTTGTGGAACCGCCTGCCGTTTAATATATGGGGGAAGAGCTGTCTGACCTAAGTTGGCGATGAGCATATCCACAGGCAGTTCAGAGCGCAATAACCACCCCTCTTCTAAAAGCTCTATTATTTTTATAGGGCAGCTCCCTATAAATAGAGCGCCGCCCACCCTAACTTTTCCGCGGATAAGAGCCTTAAACTCATATTCTCCTCTCTTTGAGAGAAATAATATCTCCCGCTTGGCGCCGTTTTCATTCACCCCCCAGAGTCTAGCAGGGATAACAAATGTATCGTTTAAGATGAGAAAATATCTATCATCAAGGATGTTGACAATATCCTTAAAAGCTAAATCTGCTATTGAGTTCGTTGAAGTGCGGTAATCAAGCAGCCGAGAATCCCCCCGCTCTTTAGGGGGGTATTGGGCGATTAGCTCTTGAGGGAGCGGATATTCCAGCAGCTCTGTCTTCATAAGCCTAAAAACTTAACCTCTTCCTCCAAAAGCACGCCAAACTTTTTGAAGACTTCAGATTTAGCCTCTTGAATAAGTTCCAGAACATCTCTTGCTTTAGCCCCGCCTCTATTAACGATAAAATTAGCATGTTTTTGAGAGATCTCCGCACCGCCTGCCCGTTTACCTTTAAGAGCGCACGCTTCTATTAACTTTGCAGCAGGGGCGGTTTCTGTCCGCTTAAAGACAGAGCCGCAGCTAGGGTATTCTAAAGGGTGCTTTTGAGCCCTTAAAGTTAATATCTCATCCGTTTTGCGCCTAATTTCCCGTTTATCCCCCTCTGTAAAGGAGAATTCCGCCGCTAGAACAACCCGGCCGTTTAGGCTTGCGGCTTGGCGGTAGGAGAGAGCAAGTTCATCCACTGTAAAAGTTTTTTCCTGCAAGCTGATGCAAGAGAGGGTATTAGCGCGCAAGAGGATGTCTTTAATCTCAACCCCAAACGCCCCTGCATTCATCTTCAGTGCACCGCCGATGCTGCCGGGGATCCCCGCTAGCTTTTCCGCCCCGCTCAAACCTTCCGAACAGGCGAAGTTGACAAGCTCTGAGAGGGCGACCCCTCCCCCTGCTATCAGAGAGCCCCCCTTTCTAACACAGAACTTTTCAAAGTCTCTAAGAGAGATGATAAGCCCATTATAACCCTCATCTGCAATCAGAAGGTTCGTTCCCAGCCCGATAATTTCAAAAGCTGTACTATGCGCTTTCGCCCATGTGATAAGCTCTATAAGATCATCTGTTTTTTTAGGCAGCGCAAGGTGCGCCGCAGCCCCGCCTATGCGGTAAGAGCAATAATTAGCAAGGCGTTCGTCTTTTAAGATATTCACAAGCAGTTAGAATAGGGAGTAAAATTTTTCAATAGCTAGATCAACTCTTTCAATCTGCCCGCCTCCAGCCTGCGCCATCTCCTGCCGCCCGCCGCCGCTGCCGCCGACAACCTGTGACGCCTGCTTTACAATATCCCCTGCTTTATATCTATCGACTATCTCTTTGGATACGCCGCATACAAAGAGAGGTTTTCCGCCCGCTATAGATGAAACGAGAAGGATAAGATCGCGGTTTTTAGCTGTAAGGCTCTCACATACAGCTCTTAAATCATCTATTTCAGCGTTGTCGAGCTTTACAGCTAGAACTCTAACCCCGCCTATCTGCCTAGCATCTTTTAACTTACTGTCGGCAAACTTTATATATTCGCTCTTCTCTTTCTCCCTTAAAGCCTTCTCCAGAGATTTCTGCCGCTCCAACGAATCGCTAATCTTAATAGAGAGTTTGTCGGCGGGGGTTCTTAAAAGGCGTGAGAGGGAGTTTGTTATTTCAAAACGTTCAAAAAGGCAGTTAAATGCCGCTCTGCCTGTAAGCGCCTCTATACGTCTTACCCCTGAAGCGATCCCTGTCTCTGAGGTTATCAGAAAGAGCCCAATCTTGCCTGTATCATCAACATGGGTGCCCCCGCAAAGCTCACGTGAAAAACCTTCTACATCCACCACCCTAACCTCTTCTCCATATTTCTCTCCAAATAGAGCCACCGCTCCTAAATCTGCGGCGGCGGAGCGGCTCATATGGCTTGTTTTAACAAGGTGGGGGATGAAAATAGCATCGTTTACAAGCTCCCCCGTCCTTTTCAACTCATCCGTT